>CAYYEN010000102.1:0-8351 GCA_964470795.1 uncultured Spirochaetaceae bacterium
CTAGTAATTGGGTTTTTTCTAAGACAGTATAGCTTACTTTTTGCCCAGAAACAGTAATACTGATTTTATCAATCTTTGAAATTGGTAAAATTAGTTTAACTAAGGGAAAATCATCATAAATAGGGTAACTGTGTCCATCTAAATTGTATTCTAAATCTGAGATTAAAGATTTATCAGCAAAGCTATTTGATTTTGACACTCTTTCATTCTCGCCAGATACTCCATATAATTTGGATCTATAAATAAAATAATTATCTTCATCTATATAAAAAGAAAAACAATCAAGATTGTATTTGTCGTTATGATTTATTATTTCATAACTGTCAGAATCCATAATAACTTCATTTTTTGTACCCAATACTAATATTGATTGTGCTACATTTCCAATTTTTAATAATTGCCTTCCTGTATCTTTGTTGAAAATTAAGCTATCACAAAATTGCCCTTCAAATTCTAAATCTTCTTCATAATAAATGCTATATTTTGCTTGAGTCCACCATAAATCTTCAACTTCAATATAGTCATTGTTAATAGTCGAATCTGTTACAGTAAGCTCATATTCAAATATTTTATCTTCATTATAAATTACTAGTTTTGCTGTTCCCTCTGTGCTTTTAGTCTCTGATACTTCAAGCAATCCAATAACAATTTGAAGTTTACCATCCTTATAAGATAAATATGGCTTTTCGAAACATTTACCTTTTGATCTTTCCACCATGGCTCTTGTTGAATCATTATTTAATGCTTCAATATAAGAATCAATGTACTTAACTAAATATTCCTTTCGCTCTGGTACTTTAACATCATCATTGATTATTGATTCTCTGCATAATGTTTGTATAAAATTTATTTCAAAGTAGCGATAAAATTCCAATAAAAAGTTGATAGTAATATCGGGGTTTAACTCATAAGCCTTTATAACTTCATCCGGAAATATGTACTTGAATTTTGGCCTATATAAAAGTTCTATAAAGTTTTCTTTTATCAATTCTTCATCCGAGAAACTATATCCTGTATGCTTACATACTCTTTGAAATAACTTACAAGTCTTATTGAGAGTATTTTCTCTGTTTGTTATAATTGCGTGAGCATAAAAGGTTGAAACATATTGTTTTGAATCAAGTCCTATCAAATTAATGATTATGCTAACATCTTGTTTTATAATCCGTTGTAAAGTGGTGTTTTTATAAGAATCATTCAAGCTTAGCCAAGTGTGATAATTGTCATAAAATTTCTTCTCATCATATTCTGAAGGTTCTTCAATAAAGCAAGAGATAGAAACTAAAGTAATAAGCGCTTTATCGTATGGACTTAGGCATTTCCCTCTGGTGTCGCCTGTTAGATTTAAAAATTGAGCTTTTCTAATCTCTTCGATTTCTGAAGGTGAAAAATCAAACTGAAAGAGTGAATTGTCACCGTACTTATCTTTTACTGCTTTTATCTGTTGATTAATTTTACACAAAAGTGGATTCTGCTCGTCATTCATCACCCTCATTGCTTTTAATTGTCTTGTGAAATAATTTATTATAGCATCACCTTTATAATCATTAATAAACTGGTTAGTAGAGATATTCAAAACTCTATCTAACTGAGCACTGCAGACTTTATTTTTTGGCATTTTGTATTTGCATAATGAAATAATATATTCAATTCTAACTTCGTTTTGGACCTTTAAAAATAGTTTGTGGAAAAGTTTATTAGTTACATAATTAAAGTTATACTCATCACTCTTAAAAAGCTCAAAGGAAGAAGAGAGCAAAAAAACTCCAAATGGAATCATCTTATTAGTCAAAGGACCCATAAGAATATATAAATCGTCAAGTTCTGATTCACTAGGGTCAAAGTTAAGATCATAATAACTTAAAAAATTCAAATATTCATATAATTCATCAGTTTCAGTTAGTTTTGATTTAATATAACCCATCAATGGGTTTAGAGATTTTTGGTGTTTTATTTTTTGGATTTCTCTATAAAATATATCAAGATTCACTATTTGGTAATCCTCTTTTCTGTTGTAATGATTTTCAGTGATGTTTTAGCAAGTGTGTTTTTCTATTTTGCGTTGTATAAGAGCGAATGTAAAGCAAAATCGAGTTTTTATCTAGTAGATAAATATTCTATACTAATAGAAAATAATTTTAAAATTTGTTAGTCATTGGGTCGCCGAAGGAGAAAAAATAGTTTCATGGAAGGCCTATCTGATTTGTATGATAACATCACTTTGAGTAAAGTTATCATTTATCAAATCTTTCAAAAAGTAGGGGTGAATCCAATTTAGAAGTATCTTGTTATTTTTCCCTCGTTTTTTTGTTCGAGTTTTCCTTCAGCCATTAGCTCTCTGAGGAGTGTAGGCTTTTGTGGATTTGTAACTTGTTATTTCTTCAACTTGTTTCATAGTAATGCTCCCGTTACTCTCAACAAACTCAATCACTTTTTCTTTAACATTACAGCTATCTTCTTTAGATATAAAATACTTCACCTTATCAGCAATTTCTCTCACATTAATATTTTCATTCCTATTTGGGAGAATTACAGAAAATGCGCCTTCTGCTGTCTTAAATTTAGGTTTGTTAATATCTGAAGAGTAAAGGTGTTTAATTTTCCTAATTCCAGTACCATAGCTTTCAACTAGTTTTAGTCTATAAAAAAACGAAGCAAGGTTCGGGTTTCTAGATTGTGAAACTCCAAGTAAGATTGCATCCATTGACTAATCCTCCTAAGGAATTAAACTCTATATGTTCCTCAAACATGTTGATTAGGCTACTTCCAGAGAATAAGTAATCCCTATGAATTATGCTATTTAAAAGTGCTTCCCTAAGTGCTTCTTCTGGGTAATCTCTAGTATCCGTTCTCATCATATCAGAGAAAGTTGCTTTTGTTTTATTGTAAAAATCTAAGAACTTATATGATTCCTTCAGCTGCTTTAAGATTGATCCTGAGAATTCTTGTCTCTCTCTGAAAACAGCATTATCCTTTCCTTGAAAGATTGCCGCTTTCATCGTATAAGGACATTGATCTGATAAAATTAATGCTAGATTCGTATATAACCCATCATTTCCAATCATTTTTAGTGTCTTCATTTGTGTTTGACCAAAATCTAAATTATGCTCATCCATTTCATGTTTCAAGGTCTCAAAAGTTAATTCTTGATTTAAACTTCTGTTTTCTTCAAAGGAGGCTCCGTAGGAATCTACAATCATCTTTCTTATTCCTGTTTCGTTTACAGGAACATTAGCACTGCCTCTTCTAACATAAACGCCGCTTGGTGAAAGTCCTTTATTTTTTAAATAATAGGGACGTTCCGTTCCAACAGATACTTCTACTTTTACAATATGCTTTCCTTCCTTCTCTTCACTTCTAATTTGAACAAATGGAATAACATCTGGCAAAATATTATCATGAACTAAATTAGATACTCTGGTCATTGCATCATCTACATTTTCAACACCAACAACCTTACCATCATCAGAAACTCCGATAAATAATTCACCGCCTTCAGTATTTGCAAAAGCACAGATTCCTTTGTTAACACTTTCAGGAAGCTTGCCTGTTTTTCTATCAAACTCTTTAAACTCTATATTAATGCCTTCAATTATCTTCATCGCTAACCAATCCTTTCTTTCTTTCGTGATACCAAAAAGAAAGATAAAGTCAACAAAAACTAATACATTTTGATTTTAAAAACCCCTCTTATATAAAAATAGACCCTTAAAATGCTTGCTAATCTCTTCAAAGTTAAACTTTAAATATCAGAAAAGGCGGGTGATATGGCAAAAGAAGTTGGAATAACGTTGTTTTCTTTGGCTTTGTGGTAATCTACTACTCGATTGGTAAAAGGTTTAGGCTTGATGAAAACAACTATTTTTGTTTACCAATCGTATTGCAAAAAATACAAGAGCTACTTTATCTAAATTACATAGATGTTGCTTTTTGACTTTTTCTAGCCTATATTAGCTTTTAAAGGATATAAGATATGATAAAAACAGCTTTTAGTTTCAAAGAATCAGCGACTACAGTTACACCTCAATTAGTTATAAATAGAACCTTACTTCTTAATAATATTAAACATCTGGTTAATGTTGCTGGACTTCCTTCGCGATTATGGCCTCATGTAAAGACCCATAAAACTGCTGCAATAGTATCAATACTTCAAGAAAATGGTATTAACAACTTCAAGACTGCAACAATTGCAGAAGCTGAAATGTGTGCCTCTTGTAGGGCAGAAAATGTTCTGCTTTCTTATCCTTTAGTTGGGTATAATCAAGATAGATTTCTAAAGCTTCAAAAAGCTTTTCCTTCAACTATATTTCATACGCTTTTTGATGATCTTGAACAATTAAGGCTCTTTGACAAGAAGTGTGAAAGTGAAGGTACAAAGGCCAAGGTTATGATCGATGTAAATTCTGGAATGAATCGAACAGGTAGAGCTTTTTGCGAGCTTTCGTCTTTTGCCTCTGAAGTTAACAACCTTAAAAATGTAACACTTTCAGGTTTCCATTGCTACGATGGGCAACGTCATGAGAAAGATGCTGAAGTAAGAAAAGTTTTGACTGAAGAGACATACTTAGCTTTTAAAGAAGCTGTAGCATCACTTATAAAACAAGATACTTTTCTTATAATGGGTGGAACTCCATCATTCCCTTTTTATGCAAAACATGAGGATGTTAGTCTATCTCCTGGTACTTTAGTACTTAATGATGCAGGGTACAGTGAAAATTATAAAGACTTAAATTTTCCACCAGCAGCTGCAGTACTTACTAGAGTAGTGAGTGCGCCTTGTAAGGGTCAGTTTACTTTAGATTTAGGTTGCAAAGGTATTGCCTCTGATCCAAGAGGAGATAGAGGTAGGATTATTGGACTCGATAACTGTGAAGAACTTTTTCAAAGTGAAGAGCATTGGGTCTTTAGAATGAAGGAAGGTCATGAAGCGGAAGCTCCTAAGGTTGGCGATGAACTTTTTGTCATTCCAATGCATATATGCCCAACAAGTGCACTTTATCCTTTTTCTTTAGTAGTTGAAAACAACGAGCTAGTGGCAAAGTGGGAGATTACTTCACGTAATAGAAGGATTGCCTATTAATATAAGACTTGATTCTAAAAGTGATGAGTTCAATTTAGGTGGCTATTTTTGAAATAATTTTAGAATTGCTAAGAATCAATGATCCCAGCACAGTTGTATTTTTTTTAGGTTTTCTCTTCTAAATCTAATGTTATTATAATAGAGAAGGGAGATTCTTTTGAAAGCTATATTTAATTGTGATAAAAACTGGGGAATAGGAAAAAACAATAATTTGTTGTTTCATCTTCCAAAAGATATGAAGTTCTTTAGTGAAACTACAAAAGGTGGTGTAGTTGTTATGGGCTACAATACTATGTTATCGCTAGGTGTACCACTTAAGAATCGAATAAATGTTGTGCTATCATCAAAATCAGGGGAAGACTTTATTTTTGTAAAAAGTCTTGAGGAACTTAAAGCTCTCCTTTTTACTTTCAACACAGCTTCTGTTTTCATTATTGGAGGAGCACGCCTTTTTACATTAATGCTGCCTTATTGTACTGAAGCTTTAGTTACTAAAGTAGAAGCTGAGGGAAACGCAGATGTCTTTGTAGAGAATCTTGATAATAATAAGAGCTGGGAAATTTCTAAAAAGTCAGAGGTGGTAGAGGATAATGGTTACAATATACAGTTTATAACTTATAAGAATAAAATTCCGCTCAAATTGAATTAATCTAATCAACATCAGATATGAAACTTTAAATAATCTTGTTGTAAGTTTTATAACAGGTGCTATAGCTTGAGGTATTAATTCTCATATAGGGTTGCTATATCTTGTATTCTGCGCTTTAGCTCTGTTCTAACTTTTAAAGGCTCTAAGCACTCGCATTTATCGCCTAAACCTAAAAGAATATCATAGTAGTAGTCTTTCTCAAGGAAAGGAAAACTAACAAGGTAATACTCTTCGCCCTCTGTGCTAATATCGTTAATAGAACAAAAATCAAGCACTCTATCAATAACAGATTTATGAATCCGTAGTTTGATTTTTGTTGAAATAGTTTCCCACATAGGGGTAAAGTCTAAAATTGGTTTTTGATAATCTCGTGATTCAAAAGTTTCTTCTTTTCTTTGTAGATTAGACATTCTCGAGAGTCTAAATAAGCGAAATTCCTTTCTCTTGTAACAATATCCTTGTAAATACCAATGATTACTTTTCAACACAAGTTGATAGGGCTCAACAGTTCTTTCAGCTTTCTTTCCTTGGTGGGCTATATATGTAAACGAAAGAAGCTTGTTGTCTTGCATTGCTCCTTTGATAATTTCTAAATAGGGCTTAATATTGCAATTGCCTATCCAAGGGCTTAAATCTATACATAGTTGGTTTGTTTTAAAGTCAATTTCTTTTGCTTTATCTGACGGGACAAAACTCTTTATTTTAGTAAGTGCGTTTATTATTTCAGGGCCTTGCATTATGTTTGAAAGACTGGAAAGTCCCATTAAGAGTGTGGAAAGTTCAGCGGTTGAAAAGACCTTTTTATCAAGTTTGTAGTCTTTTAAGATTTCAAAACCACCACCAACTCCTGAGGTTGAACAGATGGGAATACCCGCCATATTGATAGCTTCAATATCACGGTAGATCGTTCTTTGTGATACCTCAAACATAGTTGCTAAATCTTGAGCTCCAACACGCTCTTTTTCTAGAAGTATCATAATAATGCTAATAAGTCTGTCTATTTTCATCATAAACCGCCTGGAAAATTATGAATTGTTGCCACATAGTTGTCAACGATTGCAAGGTATTATAATAGCAAACTAGATAAAGGGGTGAAAACGCTATGCAAAAAGAAGCTTTAGTAATTATCGACATTCAAAATGATATAACAAAGAATTATAAGGAAGTTATCAACAATATAAATCAAGCAATTGATTGGGCCGTTCAGAAAGAAATTCCTGTCGTTTATATAAGGCATGAAAACTTGACAGATGGAACAAGGACCTTTAAACCAAATACATATGGCGCTGAATTAGCTTCAGATCTGAAATTGGTATCAACAAATATTATTACAAAATGTAAAGGAAATGCCTTAACTTGTGAAGATTTTACAGACTTTATTAGTAAGAATGGAATATCTGATTTTTACATAGCCGGAGCTGATGCACTCGCTTGTGTGAAATCAACATGCTATAATATGTGCAAAGCTAATTATAACGTTAAGGTCTTAGCCGATTGTATTACCAGCTATGATAAAAGGAAAATAGAGGAGATGCTTCACTATTATGAAAGCAAAGGCTGTAAAATTATTCTTTTAAAAGACTTGGTATAGGAGCCTAGAAAGGCAATCATAACATAACCTATTGTTGTAGCTACTTAAGCTTTAAAAAGTTATATATTCAAGATTAGTTAACAGAGGAGCTTATTCATCATAATCGCCTCTGTTTTCCTTAAAAGCACTCCAAGAAGAAGATTTTTCTAAGAGCATTTCACTATCTTCTCTTCCTAAAGAGGAGTTCCACTTCTTATAACGTTTTTCATTTGTATCTTTTTCACGGTCCTTATTTTTCTCAATAAGGTCTTCTTTTCCATTAGCCATAGCCTTATTATGGACCTTAGAAGGTAAAAGCTCAAGAACAGAGAGGGGAAAATCTAATCTCTAGCATCCTAGGATACTTCCTCTACAAAGTGTGATAAATAAAAGAGTTTCTTCAGGAGCTGAGAACAAGACGTGATAATTTGAGTGTTTACCAACTTTTTAAATTCTAATATTTGAGTTATTATCCTAATTACTAAAGAAGTTCTAGATGACAAAAGAGAGCAAGTGACGCTATGCTTAAAGCCATGAGTGAAGATGCTGATGTAACCTTTAAAAGAATCCTTGATCTAAGTATGATGGTTGGCCGTATTATGCTTGAAAATGGTGCCGAGATATATCGAGTTGAAGATACAATGAAACGCATTTCCTTGCATTATGGAATAGTGGATGAAAATTTCTTTGTCCTTTCAAATGGAATATTTACTACCGGTTCTGATAATAGAGGTAAGAAGCTCTATGCTAAAGTTGAACATATTCCAGTTCATGGGGCTGAGCTTAATAAAGTAATTGAGCTAAACCAACTCTCAAGAGATATTTGTAAAGGTAAAGTAACCCTTGAAGAGGCTGAAAAGCGAATTGAAGAGATAAGGAATCTTCCTCACTCTTCTTGGATTGTTGTAACAGCAGCAACTTGCGTTGGTTCTGCTTGCTTTACAGTTTTGCTAAGTGGCACAATAACTGATGCACTGGGAGCTGGAGTTGCAGGTTTACTTTTAGGACTCTTTAATTGTTTTGTTTTTAGTAAATACCTATCTAAAGTTACT
>CAYYEN010000103.1:0-8347 GCA_964470795.1 uncultured Spirochaetaceae bacterium
TATGCTCTTTGCAACAGTAATTGCCATTCTTTCTTTTATTCTTAACTTAACACACCTCGTTACGAATTACATAATTTTATGTTTTCTTGTCAACTTTATAGTTTATTCACTATTTACAGTCCTAAAGTTTTACAAAGCGGAACTTTTGTTAATTAGGCTAAGCGAAGGAAAATACTAGTATACCACTTTATCTAAATCATGTTATTTGCTATATTGTGAGAACAACTTAATTATTTGAGGTAAAAACATTAAACTACTTACTATCTTAGGTAAGGTGAAGAAAGATTTTTCCTTTACTGTTAAAACAAATATTGAAGTTCAAGATATAGCGTTAACTATACCTTCAGCAGATGCTAATAACACCATCTTTATTAAAAGTAGTGATGAAATATCTACACCTATTCCTTTCACTGTTAAGATAACTCCAGATAATAGTACAATAAAAGATTATATCATAACCCTTAGCGAAGGCGCTAAGGGTAGTGGTAATACTATAATTGTTGAAAAAGAGGGAACTTATACCGGTTCTATTACTTTAGGTAAGATGAAGAAAGATTTTTCCTTTACAGTTAAAAAAGAAATAAATTCCTCCTTAATAAGTTCAGCAACGATCAAAAAGCTTGCTCTTAATCAAACAGAAGTTCCTCTTAAAATAGGAAATAGTTTCACACTTGAGCCAAATCTTACAAATATTGAAAAAAGTTCACTAATCTATACCTCTACCGATAGCAATATTGCCTCGGTTAGCTCAGATGGTGTAATTACAGCTGTTAGAAGGGGCGAATGTAATATAGAAGTAACTGTAAAAAATAGTTTACCCAAAGCTACTGTTAAAGTTGTTGTAACTGAAGATTTAAAGCTTGTTACAAACATTAGAACAGCAAGAGATTCTTTATCTGTTATCAAAGAAAAGGAAACAACCTTCTCTGTGTTAGAGGTATCTCCCTCTGATGCTATTAATAAAGGTTATAACATATCTATTGAAGACCCAGAGCTTGCAAAGGTTGAAACATACTTTCAAGCTAATGCCAAAAACACCTATTTAATAACAGGGTTAAAAGAGGGACAAACCAATATTATAATTAGCTCAAACGATAAGAACTATACTAAAAAGCTACCTTTAACTGTAGAAGCTAACTCTCTTCGTGGTGGTGGTTTTATGGTTCGAGGCACAACTCCTGCAGATGGCTGGTTTGATGCTAACAAGAGGTTTGATGCTTTTTATGGGGACCATGAAAGCGATGAAGGACTTAAACATAATCAATTGAGGGGCGACAAACAGCTTTGTTGGGGTGCCACTGTCTCAAACTTAGTGGATTGGTACCAAAACGGTTTAGTAGTTAACAACATTTTTACTAAAGAAGATTTCGTTAAAAAAGGAATTCCTTATGGACCTAAATATAAGGACGATGGACAACCTATAGAACAAAGAGATAACAATGAAACGGTTCAAGGTAATGTGTTTGAGTACATGAGGGAAAAATCTCTTAACCAAGGTCATGAAATTAATAGAGGTCTTGATTGGTTCTTCACCGGTTCAGATTTCATTCCAGGTCAAGCTGAAACAGGTAAAGGCCTTTATAGTGAATTCTTTGGTAGCAAAAAAGTCAGTAAAGCATATGATATGACAAGCCGTGGCTCCCGTGAAGAGTATATTGCTTACCTCAAACAGGTTTTATCTGAGGCGGTAGATAATGGATATGGAATTGGGCTTGCGCTTTCTATTAAAGGCGGAGGGCACGCTATCACCTGTTATGGTTACGAATTGAGTGATTTAGAATCACCAAATGAGTTCAACTCCGATTTCGAAGTTACCGATAAAGCACTCGCTTCTCAAAACGGAGACTATTTAATAGGACGCCTTTATTTAGTCGACTCTGATGATGCAGCAGATCCCACAGCTGAATTTGCCTTAATTAGAGCACCTATAGTCTACCGCGATGATGGTATTTTTCTAACTTATAAGACCAATAATAATCGTGCTCAATTGAAAGCGGTACATATTTTAGAGTTAGAATGGGGAAAAGATCCAAGACTATAAGAGTATGTTTAAAACTTTTAGGAAGAAGAGTAAGATTTGCCAACTTATTCCTTGCAGATTCCCCTTACTCTTCTTTATAATGGTAGGTATGAAAAAAACTAAACTCTTTTTATTATTAATTGTGTTAATGGCCTTTATTAGCCCTCTTTTTTCAGCGTTTAACCCTGAATATAGCGATTACTTGTTTTATAACAAGGGTGAATTTGAACAAGACTTCGAGTATCTTACGAAAGCCTTACCGGATGCAAAAGATGATAGTGAAAAAGCTGCTATCGTTTGGAGATTATCACGTACTCAGCTTACCATGACTGATTACAATGTTAGTCCTGAAGATAAAGCAACACGTTTTGTTGAATACCAAAAAAGTTGGGATTTAGCCCTAGAATCTCTTGCTATAATGCCAACCGCTAATGGTTATCATTGGCTTGCATCCGCTATGGGAAGATGGGGACAAACAAAAGGTCCTTTAAACTCCCTAGGAAAAGCTGGAGAGATGCAAGAATACTTGTTTAAAGTTCAAAATGAATTCAAATCTGACATGTCAGATTCTTGGTATGTGCTTGGTGTACTATACTCTTCTCTTCCAGGTAGTCCCATCAGTTATGGTAATGACTCGTATGCTATCAGCTACATGCGCCGTTGTATCGACACTCAAGATAATATCAACCGCCTTAACTTAACAAATTACTTAGAGTTATCAGATCAGCTATTTAAGAGAAACTGGAAAGATTCTAAGAGAGCTAAAGAATTTGATAAGATGAAAGATAGTTATTCCTCAAAAGCTAATGCTGAGCCAACAGAAAGAATGAAGTATTATGAGGGGAAGGATGGTAGTAAAGTTAAAGCCTTTTACTCCTCTGTTACTCAAGGCTCAATTTCAGATAGACAAGAAGCAGTCATGCTTTTAAGATATGCAAAGGCAATTTATGAAATGACCAAAGAGCCAAAAGTTCATGATACAGAAGTTTATAATAAGATAATTGCACGTCTTAATGAAATTACCTAATAATTTAATTGGAGATGAATAAGACTTCCCTTATTGGGAGTCTTATGTACTAAGAATGGATTATAAACTTCTTTTGAAAAAACTTATCAGCTTCACCCGTGGTGCCCTCATTGGTATTTTAACCGGTGTAATAATAACCCTCTTTTCCGCTGTAGTCACGCTTGGTGGCAAAATTAACACACGGTACCCTTATTTAATACTTTTAATTCCCTTTGCAGCGGTGTTAACCCAGTGGATTTACCAACATTTCGGCAACACCTATAAAGAAGGAACTGTAATAGCCATTGATGAAATTAACAATAATGTAATAGATAAAGACCATGAGAACTTAGCAACGAGTCAAATTCCTAAAGTTATCAATCCCGTTCTAATTATTATAAACTTTATAACAACCTTCTTCACCCATGTCTTTGGGGCTTCTGGAGGAAAAGAAGGCGCTGGTGTTCAAATTGGACTTTCAACCTCGACTCTATTTTATAAAGCTGAATGTCTATTGTATAAACCAAAAGCTAATTTTAGTTATTATCTGATGTGTGGAGCGGCTTCTGCATTTGCGTCTTTATTCAATGCACCAATTGCAGGAGTCTTTTTCGGCACCCAATTTGCCGCCCCAAACACGAGCCGCTTAGATGCCTATCTATCTTGCATTAGTGCAAGCTTTTGTTCAGTCTTTATCTCTCGCGCTTTAAACATCCACACCCTTTCCTTTAATATAGTTACCCCAATTTCAATTTCAATCGGGAACTTTTTTCTAGTAATCGCCTTTGCCTCAATTATTGGACTTTTATCAATTGCGATTACTTCGTTTATGAACTACACAAAAAGTAAATTTAATAACTTAACTAAGAACCCTTACTTAAAGGTATTATACCCCTCTCTTATCTTAATGGTATTAAATCTTGTATTGTTATTAACTTTCAAAAGCTCCCTTTATCAAGGACTGGGTACTCAGCTTTTTAAGAATGTAATGCTTAATAATGGGGATTATTATAGTTTCTTTATTAAACTCATCCTAATAGTACTAACCTATGCCGCTTGCTTTACCGGTGGTGAAGTTGTTCCACTACTTCTCTTAGGATCCCTCTTTGGCTCCGCCTTCGCCTTACTTTTTGGCTTACCTCAAGCAACCTTTGCTACTCTTGGAGCAGTAGCTCTTTTAAGTGGTGGTACTAACTTACCACTAGTTTGCTTTGCTTTAGGCTTTGAACTCTTTAAGTACCAAGAACCTACTCTATTATTTGTAACAGTTGCAGTTGCTTTTGTATTTTCAGGACTTAATGGGATCTATGAACATCAAAAATATCCTTATTAATATTGACATATTTAATAAAACTATTTATATATAAATATATGAGCATGTATTCATATGTTTATATATAAGGATTATTAAAGATGTTTACTTACACTTATTTAACACAAAAACCAGATAACGGCGCTTTAAAGGCCATTCCTAACTTGTCTTATGATGAAAAGACTAGTTGTTTGACGATTACTACAGCACTTTCAAAAGTTGAAGTTTATAACCTTTTAAAAAAAGCAAATATTAAATTCATCAACCAAGAGAGAAACTTTCATTTTGAAATTGATTGCCCTTCTTGTGGTAATAAAGTAGAAGCTAAACTCAATGCAAATTCCAACATTGAAATGGCTCAGTACCTTTTTACCGAGAAAAAACTTACAGTGTTATCAAAATTAGAATTTGAAGAAATTGAAAAGCTTTGTAAAGCAGTTGAACCAGATTGTGCAATCTTTAAGTCGGTTTACGCAATTTATAACTTCAAAGCATCCATCGATTGCCCTCTTTGTGCCAAGGAAGTTGAAGAGACGCTAAAGAAAAACCCTAATGTAAAAGACTGTTCTTTCGATTACCTTAACAAAAGACTCAATATTGAAACTTCTTTAAATGAAGAAGAGGCTCGCTCTCTTTTATTTAAAAGCAGCGATGAAATTGTACTGCTTGAGGATAAAGCGACTAACTCCTACACTTTTACTGCTAAAAAGCTAACAAGTGATAATATTAAAGCTTTAAACCAAGCCTTTGCTAATACTTGTCAGATTAACTTAAAGAAGAAACAAATCACAATTGCTACCTATCTAACAGAAGATGAAATTAAAGAGTTTATTAAAAGAGCGGATAGTACAATTAGTTTTATCAACGAAGAGGAAGCTCAAGAAAAGAAAGAAACTATTATTACTTGGTCCCGTATTACTCTTTCTGTTTTATCTATAATCTTTGCAAAACTTTTAGATTTGGAATATTTAGCCTTAATTGGTTATGTACTTTCAGGTTATGATGTACTTTTTAAAGCGTTTAAGAACATCATAAAAGGTAAAGCGTTTGATGAGAACTTTTTAATGAGTATAGCCACTATCGGAGCGCTCTTTTTAAAAAGCTTTGAAGAGGCGGCTGCTGTTATGGTGCTTTATCAAATTGGAGAGGCTTTACAAGATCGCTCTATCAACAAGAGTCGAAAATCTATCACAGAGTTAATGAACCTAAAAGCTGAACTCACTTCTGTAAAAGAAGGCGATAAGTTTGTCGAAAAACCCACCTCTCAAGTTGAGATCGGTAGCACCATCTTAGTCAAAACTGGTGAAAAGATCCCTCTTGATGGAAAGGTTGTAAAAGGATTTAGTGATGTTAACTACTCTGCCTTAACAGGAGAATCTGTCCCTGTTAGCATAAATGATGGAGACAATGTCCTCTCTGGGGGCATCAACGGAGAAGGCACTTTAGAAGTAATTACCACTACCAACTATGAAGGTTCAACTGTTAAAAAGATTATCGATTTAATCGAGAGTGCGAAATCGAAGAAGACAAAGAGTGAGAACTTTATCACTGTCTTTTCTAAATATTATACCCCTCTAGTTTGCTTACTTGCCGTATTGGTTATCACCCTACCACCGCTTGTAGGACTGGGAAGTTTTTCCACCTGGCTTTACAGAGGATTAATGCTACTTGTAATTAGCTGTCCTTGTGCTCTGGTTATATCAATACCTCTCTCCTATTTTTCAGCAACCGGTGCGTTTGCAAAACGTGGTATTTTGATTAAAAATTCCACTGTTATTCAAAACCTTGCCACTCTTAAAACCATTGCTTTTGATAAAACTGGAACTCTTACTAAAGGTGAATTTAAAATAGTAAAACTTGAATCTACCCTCTCTAAGGAAGAAGCAATTACAATTGCCTCTTCTTTAGAAATGGGCTCAACACACCCTATAGCCAAAGCAATTAGAAAAGAATGTAAAGCCCAATTAAAGATGGTTGATAATTTATCCGAACTTAGTGGAAAAGGGGTTAAAGGAAGAATTGAGGGTGTTAACTATAGCTTTGGTAATGCTAAATTGCTTGATAAAGAAATAGAGAATAATACCTCTTACACTGTTTGTTATTTACTTAAAGAAAGAGAAGTTGTTGCAACCTTCTATTTAGGTGATGAGCTAAAAGAGGATGCCAAAGAAAGTATAACTTCTCTTCATAAAATGGGTTTAACTAAGCTTGTTATGATCTCAGGCGATAAAGAGAAGGTGGCTCAAAGCGTGAGCCAAGAACTGGGACTAGATGAATACCATGCTAATTTATTACCGGATGAGAAGCTAAAGATGTTCGAAAGCCTTATAGAAGAAAAGGTTACTAATGCTTACATTGGAGATGGAATTAACGACTCGCCAACTTTATCACGTGCAGACATTGGAATTAGCATGGGCTCTTTAGGCTCTGATGCAGCTATCGAAGCCTCTGATATGGTTATCATGAAAGATGATTTATCTAAACTTCCACAAGCGATAAAGCTTGCTCGTCATACTCAAACCATTGTTAAAGAGAATATTTATTTTTCCATTATTATCAAACTTCTCATTATGATTTTAGCCATTTTGGGGTTTGCCAATATGTGGTTAGCAATCTTTGCTGATGTGGGAGTTTCACTACTTGCAACCTTTAATGCAATGCGAACCCTATTTATGAAAAAATAACTACAGATAATGACAAAGAATTTTGGTTATGATAACATTGCAAGCATGGAAGAATCTCAAATAAGAAATATAGGCATCATGGCACACATTGATGCTGGTAAAACGACTACTACAGAACGTATATTATATTACACCGGTGAAAATCATAAAATCGGTGAAGTAGATAATGGTGAAGCCACCATGGATTGGATGGAACAAGAGCAAGACAGAGGAATTACTATTTCCTCTGCTGCTACTACTTGTTATTGGAAAGAAAAACAAATAAATATTATCGATACCCCGGGTCACGTAGACTTTACCGCGGAAGTTGAACGCAGTTTAAGAGTTTTAGATGGAGCTGTTGGCGTATTTTGTGCAGTAGGAGGAGTTGAACCTCAAACTGAAACTGTTTGGAGACAGGCTGACCACTACAAAGTTCCAACCATCGCTTTTATCAACAAGATGGACCGTATGGGCGCTGACTATTATGCAGTATTGGAAGATATTCAAGCCAAGCTTCATGCAACCACCGTTCCTGTAACTATTCCAGTTGGTAAAGAAAGTGACTTTGAAGGCGTAATCGATTTAATTACGCAAGAATATGTAACCTTCTCCACAGAAGATAAAGGATACACAGTATTTAGGGAGGCAATTCCTAATGAGTATCAAGACCTAGCAGCTACCTGGCGTGAAAAGCTAATCGATTCGGTTTCTAGTTATAATGATGAGATAATGGAACTCTTCTTTGGTGGAGAGGATATTCCAACCGACCTTATTATTAAAACACTGAAGCAATGCACCTTAGATCGTAACTTACTTCCAGTTTTTGCAGGTTCTTCTTTAAAGAACATTGGTATACAACCTCTTCTCGATGGTATAGTTAATTTCTTACCTAACCCAATTGAAGTTCCACCAGTAAAGGCTGAGAATCCCAAAAACGATAAAGTTATTGATGTAAAACATGATGAAAAAGCACCACTGCTTGGCTTAATTTTTAAAATCTTAGTAGATCCTCAAGCAGGCCCTTTATGCTATTTTAGAGTCTATTCAGGTGTACTTAAGAAAGGTATTGCAACTTTCAACATTTCAAAACATAAGAAAGAAAGAGTTAACCGTATCTTAAGAATGCATGCTGACCGCCCTGAAGAATTGTCAGAATTAAAAGCGGGAGACATTGGTGTTATCATAGGTTATAAACTTGCACAAACTGGAGATACTATTGGAACTGAAGGTTATCAATATCTCTTAGAGAAGATGAACTTCCCTACCCCTGTTATTTCTGTTGCAATTGAGCCTAAAACTACAAGTGACCAAGATAAACTTAGAAAAGCCTTAGAGCTTCTTTC
>CAYYEN010000104.1:0-8311 GCA_964470795.1 uncultured Spirochaetaceae bacterium
GTATCCGCCGCGGGGAGGCGTGTGGGCGGCGAGGACGAGGTCGTGGACGTATTTGGAGTTGGCGCCCTGGGTGCTGGCCCGGGCCGTGTCGGTCCAGAGGTCTGCGAGCGAGACGAGGTTGGAGATCGTGACGGCTCCCGTGTGGGATTCGGTGCCCGTGTGGCTTTCCTCTTGCGAGAAGGCGATAGCGTGGTTGAGGATGAGGGCGCCTTCGATGGTGATGTCGCCGCCGACCGCGATGTCGCCCGTGAGGTCGATGTCGCCGCCGACGACCAGGTCGCCCGCGATGTCGGCGCTTGCGAGGTCGGTTGAGCCGTCGACGGTGAAGGTGTATCCGCTCGGGACGCGGGCCTGCTGGAGATCCACTTCGCCGAAGGTCATCTTGGCGGCGAATGTGTGGGCGGTTCCAGTCACCCAGCTCTTGACGGCGTTGATGACGGCCTGTACCCATTTCGTGTTTGCGGCCTTCTTGGTGGAGTCGGTCGTGTCCTGCACGTAGACGTCTCCATCCTGGGTGACGATTTCTGCGACGAGCGGTGAGGAGGAGAAGGTCTTTACGCCTTCGACGGTCTGGTCGCCTATACGCAGGACGTAGTCCTGGGCGTTAGGGTCGTCGTCGATTCCCTCCTGGTCGACGCAGATGATGTACTCGTCGTGGAGGTTCTTGATGGTGTAGAACTTATGCCATTGCTGGTCGGACTGGCAGTAGGCCATCGTTGCCGATCCTGCACGGCCCTTGATGGATTCGAGCCATTGGGCTTCGGTTCCCTGGTAGCCGAGCGCGACGGCGATCTCGTAAGCGGATTTGCCCGCGGCGCCCTGGTCGCCCTTTGCTCCGGGATTGCCCTGGTTGCCTTTCGGTCCTCGCATGGAGTAGGTATCGCCAGTTTCGGTGTCCTGCCACAGCGGGTTCCATTGCACGGCCAGGTCGCCCTCGGCGACCGTTGCACCTTCTGCTGTTCCGTCCGCGACGCGGCAGAAGGTGTGGAAGGCACGTGTCTCGTGCGGTTCCATCTGGAAGGCGTCGTGGAGCGCTTCGGTCGTGAAGGCGATCGAGGCCTGGTTGCTGGAGATGGTGGATTTGGAAAGGCACGTTCCCTCGTCGCCCATCACGTAGAACGTGTAGACGGCGTCCGCGTTGCCGCCGACGATCGTCAGGTTGTACGTGTTGCCCGCGAAGGGGAGCGTTTTCCCGAAGGAGATCGTTCCGCGTTCGCGGTTGAGTGTCCAGGTGAGGGATTGTGCCATTGCGAGATTCCTTATTCGGCGTCTGTGGAGAACGTCTCGTTGTACCGATCGATGAGTTTCTGGTTGGAGATGTTTCCAGGGACGTTGACCTTCGCCGCCCTAAGTTTGGCGATGGCCTGGTCGCGGGTAAGGCCGGCGACGAGCATTTCGTTCGTCACGGCGGCGTTGCCCTGGACCAGGTCGTCGTCGCCTGCCCCCGCGGTTGCGGGGGAGGCGTCAAGGGCGACGAATGAGGATTTGTACGGCTCGTTCTTCGCGAGCTCGGCAGCGACGTCGAGCACCTTGTCGGGCTTGACGATGTCGCCGTTCACGATGCAACGATAGACGCATTTGATCTTCATTCGCCTTTCCTCCCTTTAGGCGATCTCGCGGCTCGGCGTGATGATCGCAAAGACCTTGCCGGTCGTGAACGGGCCGTCCGCGACCGTGTAGGCGAGACGCGCATAGCGCTTCATGCCGTACGGCAGGGGCTCGAAGTCGACGAGGCGCTGGCCCGCGTTCGCGTTGGCGCCAGTCTTCTGGGCGAACGTGCGGACCGTGGTCCAGTCGGAGGAGTTGTCGCTCAGCTGGAGCGAGACCGTGACCTTCGCCGTCGTGGGCGCCGCCGTGCCGACGAGCTGGGCCATGATGGCCAGGTCGTGGCTCGCGGAATCGCCGCCCGCGCCGAAGTCGATCACAGATGAGTTCGCGGTCGTCGTGAGATCGACGTTGTCGCTGAACACGAGAAGAGCATCACCTTTCATGTCTGTCTTTCCTTTCTTGGATTGTTGGCCTCCCCGCCTCGCGGCGGGGTGGCCGTTGGGGTTAGGCAACCGCATCCTCGTTCGTCTCGAGCGCGTCGAGCTTGAAGATCGGCACGTTCTGGAAGTGGAGGACGAGCTCGCCGTCGTAGTCGCGGAAGTCGAAGAAGCCGTTCGCCAGCTTCTGGGCCCGCGTCTTCTTGCAGACGTACTCGTAGGTGAGGTCGCTCATGTAGAAGCACTGGCGGACTCCCGTCTTCTGGGCACGGCAGACGGCCTGGAGCATGTACTCGCCGAGGTCGACCGCGAGCGTGTCGAGGTTGTTGAGCTCGATGTTGCAGATGCGGACGTTCTTGCGGAAGTCCTTGACCGTGAGGCCGCAGGTCCACTTGAACAACTGCTCCTTGACGTCGAGGCGGCCCTTCTGGTTGCCAGAGGAATCCTGGACGTCGATGCGGTTGTCTTCGACGGGACCACGCCAGAGGCCCATCGTCGTGCCCTTCGGCGCGAAGAGGTACGTGCCCATGCGACCGTGGCCGATGAGCCAGATCGAGCGGAGGGCCGACGCGTCGGGTTGCGCGGAGCGCTTGCACCCGAGGGTGTAGTACGCCGCGTCATCCTTGAGGTGGGTGCCCGCCGTATAGAGCGTGGAGTAGATCGGCGCGAGGCCGTTGAACTTGCGACCGTTCTTCTTCGTGTTACCGTAGATGACGGTTTCGCAGATTTCGTTGCCCATCGCCTCGGCATGCGCGAAGGCCTCGTCGCCCATCTCGGCGGCCTCGTCCCCCGACTCCTCGATGAGGTCCTTGTCGACCTGGATGAGGTGTTTGAGGGTGCCGCAGGAGTTGGTGACCTGCTTCTTCGTGCCCTTCGTCGGCTGGACACCCTCGTAGTAGAGGGTCCACGTGCCTTCGGGGTAGCCGGTACGGATCGTGGTCACGTCGTTGGAGCCGTTGTTCGCGGTCTTCCAGACGAAGTGGCCCATGATCGGTTTCGCTTCCAAGGTCAGATCGACGATGTCGTTATCGAACTCGCCATCAACCTTCCCGAGCTGAATGTCGCGGAGCGTCGGGTTCCGTTTGGGATCGAGAGTTGCCATTTGGCTTTTCCTTTTCCTTTTGCGCTCGGGGGTTTGTTGGCCTTTGCGCGGTTTCGTTTATCTATCTACCTTCCCGTATATCCCCTCGCGCCAATCGCGAGCGGCGGGCTGGGTCTTTCCGTCCTTGTTGGGCACGGCGCCCGTATCGGGGGTCACCTGCCTGCCGAAGACGGCAATTCGTTCAATGAGGTCGGGGTTGTTGCAGAACTGCTTCACCGATTTGAGCTGGTTCCACAGATTGTCCCCGAAGACGTAGCGGCCACCTGCTTTCGCATAGGCCAGCGTCTTGTTGAGGTCGGCACCGAAGCGGCGCTTGCATTCCGCCACGAGCTCGTTGGCGTAGGCCTCGTTCTGCTCGACGATCTTGTTGTGGACACCCTGCTGGTAGGCCGTGTAGGCCTTGACGATGCCTTCTGCCTTGGCGGGGTCGTTGCCCGTGAGCTGCATCAGCTCGGGGGTCATGGCTGCAAGGGCCTCGTCGTCCCACTTTACGTCATCGCCCAGGTCGGTCGCCTTGATGGCTTCGGTCCACTTCTGGACGTCTTCCGCCGAAGGCGCTGGCGCGTTCGGGTCCGCAGGTGCGGCAGTCGCGTCGGCCGGCGTCGGGTCGTCGTCCAGGAGAGATTGAGGGCCCTTCGGCGCAGGCGCGGGGGCTGGCGCGTTCGGGTCGGAGGTTTTGTTCTGGTCGGCAGGCGCAGGTGCGGGGGACGGCGCTGGAGCAGGGCTCGGCGTCGGTGCAGGTGCGGGATTGGGCGTCGGCGCTGGCGTCGGGTTCGGCGCGGGCGTCGGTGTAGGTGTCGGCGTGTTTACGGGTTCTTCCATGGCTTACTCCTCGTTTAGTTCGATTTTCAAAATGCGATCGATTTCGGCGCGGCGGTCCAGCTCAAGCTTGGAGCGTTCCATCTCCGCCTTGAAGACGAGCTCCGGCTCGTGCGTCCGCATCGACTTGAACATGAGGGCTACGAGGTCGTGCATGCCCGCGCGGTAGGCGAGCTGGTGCGCGTCGCATTCGTGGCCGCGGAGCGGTTCCTCGAGCTTGGCCATCGCCTTGATCCAGATGACGAAGCGACGTCCTTCTGGATTGGCGAGGACCTTCTTGAAGTCGGAGATGCGCTGGCGGTGGTCGTCGCCGCCGAAGCGGTCGTAGGCCTTCTGGACGAGAGCGTCACGTTCTTCGCGAGTCATCATCTGCTTCATGCCATGCCTCCTGCGGCCAGGACCGCGTCAAGTGCGTTGCCGTTTCCGACAGGGGTTTCCGCGAGGGCCTTGGCCTGGGTTCCGGCGTTATTCGCCATCTCGGCGATCTGGGCCTGCTGGAGCTGGCGCTCCTGGTCCTGGCGCTGCTGGGCGCGAATCTGGTTTGCCTCCTTGTCGCTCCGGATGATGGGGGCCGTGGAGCGGTAGATGTTTCCGAGCTCGTCGATGATCTGGTCTCCGTCGATCTTGGTGACGACGGACGGGATGGCCTGCATGACCATTCCCACGACGTCCAGGGTCTTGAGGATTCCCTTCATGTGCAGGTTGGCGAGCATTTCCGTGTGGATGGCGGAGGTGAACTCGGTGCCGATGCGGACCTCTGGCGGCTCGCCGTTCGGGCCGTCGACGACGGCCGTAGGGATGGGCGTCTGCTCGTCCTGGAGGAGGCCGTCTTCGAGGAGCATGGTGAAGATGCCGTCTGTGAGGCAGGAGAGGAAGTCGTGGTTCATCCGCGTGAGGACCGGACCGAGGAGCGTCACCTTCTCGCCGTTGAGCTCGTTCACTTCGCGGGCCGTGATCTGGCGGTTCGTGCCCGTGGAGATGTTGAGCATCATGGCGAAGAGCTTTTGATACCAGATGTCGCCCGCCCTCTGCTCGACGATCTGGATTTGGGCGGCCAGGGCATCGAGGGATTCCCTGGTTTGGAAGAGGCGCTGGACCGGCGCTCCCGTGGTCGCGGAGAGCTGGTCGACGTATGTGATGCCGCCTGGGTACATGTTGATCGGCAGGCCCTTCATCGAGGAGGGTGCGATCATGGCGGGGTTCACCTCGTTCTGGACCATGCGGAGCTTGCATTCCTCGAGCTTCTGGAGCTCCTTGCAGTCCGCCAGGGACATCTCTCCAAGGCCCTTGCCGTAGACCGAACCGCAGTAGAAGTGGCGGTAGGCGATAATGGGGTTGTAGGTGAAGTGGGTGATCTTGAGGATGCCGGAGTTGTCGTCGGCGTTGGCGCCATCGGTGAAGTAGAAGCTGGCGAACGGTGCGTCTGCCGGCACGTCGGCGAAGAGCTTGTCGGTGTCTTCGTCGCCGGAGCCGTTGGGGCAGATGAGGTTCCAGACGGTGACGCGGTCCTCGTGCTGGCCGTCGTCGTATTTCTTCTGCCAGGATTCCGGCATGGCGCAGTACATGAATTCCTCGGCTGCCTGGGAGATCGTCATGTCGAGGCGGCGCAGGCAGGTGTCGACGCGCTGGTAGCGGTTCTCGGCGATCCAGTATTCGCCCTCGTCGATGAGGTGCATGAACACCTCGCCGGGGCGGTTGCCGTGAAGGAGCAGGGAGCAGGAGGTGCCGAAGATGCCCGAGTGGAGGTAGACCTGGTCGGTGGTCTGGTAGACGTTGCCGCGTTGCATGGCGTCCAGGACGCGGCGTGTCACCAAGGCAAACCACTTCTTGAGCTCCTTGGATTCCTTGACGCGTTCCTCGGCTGTCTGCGGGACAAACTCCACCCAGGGCTGGGCCTGGTTGGTGATTCCCGATTGCATGCCTGCCGCGTACTGGTGGGCGAGCTTGCGCGGGTAGGAGGTGAGAATCTTGCGGTCGTCGCGCTTTGCGGCTTCCTGGTCGCGGTCGCCGCCGAGCAGGGCCTTTCCGATGTTCGGCTCGAACTGCGAGCGGAGCTCCTTCCAGAGCGGCTCAAATTCGGTGCGTACCTTCTTGAGCGATTGGACGCGCTTGTCGATCCAGGCCTTGAGGTCCTGGGTGTTGCACGTAAACTCGAGGCGGCGCTTGCTTGTCCGCTTCTTCTGGTTGACGTACATCTTGGCGCCCGCGTCGCTCATTCGGATTAGCCCCCGAGCTTGGATGCCGTTCCTGCGGTCGCGCTTGCCTGCGGCGAGCCGGAGTTGGAGCCGGCAATCGAGCGACGAGAAAAGGCGCCGGCGATTCCGTTGCGCGTTCTCTGCGCCCTGGAGGTTTCGCTATGCGCCTCTTTCATGGCCTCCTCGGCCGTCTTTACGGGTTCGTACTGAACCACATCTGCAGCCTTGCCGCCACCTTTTCCCATTGGTTTTCTCCTTTGGTTTTTTGCAAGGGTATAATCCACCCCTGCGCCCAATATTATAAGCACGTGATTTTTTTGTTCGGGCTTTGTTTTCTTCTATGCTTGCTATGCTTCCTTTCGCGGAAGGATAGACGCGAAAATAACGCATTTTATCATTGACACGTTTACGCGAACGGGTCCCAGGAGGTGTTCGCGTGGTAGATCGAGCGTTCGTTCTCGTCGTCCTGGACCTGTCGCATCGGGAAGGTGGCGATGCGGCGGACCTCGGCGTCGTTGATGTCGGCGAGAGGGTCCAGTTCGTCGTCGTGCTTGCAGGCGGGGAAGGTGTCGTATTCGTTCTCGATGAATTCGGCGATCTCGTCGTGGACGGTTCCGTCGACGTGGACCTTCTTCATTGTCCGCGGGAACCAGATCTGGTGCGCCTCGAACTGAGGGACCAGGGAGCGGATGCGGTTTTCCTTCGGGGCCCGGTGGTTGAGCGAGGTGATGGGGAAGTGCCATCCTTCGCGGTTCTGGATGTCCTGGATGTGGGCGACGTCGCTCATGGCGCCTACCTGCTCGAAGAATGTCATGCTCGGCTTGAGCTTCGGGTCGCGGATGATGCGGAAGAGCTCGTCGGTTCTCTCGGTGAGGGAGAGGCGGTCGTGCACGAGGTCGAGGACGTAGTAGTTCTGGTCCTGGCCGTAGCCGATCGTCCACATGGTCGTGAAGTCGGCCTGCTCCTTCTTGGAGTTGGCTCCGTCGATGAAGGTGTAGACGTTCATCTGCGAGCGGTCGGGTGCCTTGTCGTAGTAGCTGATCCAGTCGGGGCGGAATGTTTTCATGGCGTCTGTTACGGGGTTGCAGTCGAGTAGGGCGGCGGCGGAGTAGGACCCGAGCTGGGCCCGCTGGGCGTCGTACCATTCCTTGGGGTAGAGTTCGGGGAAGAGTGTGTCCCATCCGTCCTTGCCCGGCTTGCGGGCTGGGAAGATGAGCGATTCGAAGCGCGGGTAGCTCGGGTCCTTCTTCATCTCGTCGAAGATGCGACCGACGATGTCGTCGGTGTGCCAGCGTGTGGCGCAGACGATGACGATTGACGCGGGCGTGTTGACGCGGGTCATGAGGTCGTCGCTGAACGATTCCCAGAGCTTGTCGCGCAGGGTCTTCGATTCGGCCTCCTCGCGGTTTTTACAGTAGTCGTCCAAGATTATGAGGTGTCCGCCTTTGCCCGTGATCGATCCGCCGATGCCGACGGCGGTGACGGCGCCTGCGGAGCCCTCGACCTGCCAGTCGTTCACGGCGTGGTAGGTCTGGCTCGGGATGACGCCTGGGAAGAGTTGCTGGTAGGCGGGCGAGCGCTGGATGTTCTGGACCTTCTTGGAGAAGCCCTTGACGAGCTCGGTACCGTACCCGCTCATGATCATGTCCGGCTGGTGGCTCGCGCACCGTCCGAGGAAGTAGGCCGGGAGCGCACGGGAGACGAGATCGGACTTGCCGTGACGGAACGGCATATTGACGATGAGGTACGTGCTCCTGCCGATGAGCCAGTCGTCGACGGCCTGCGTGAGGCGGTCGCAGAGGGCGCGTGTGTGCCGGCCGATGCGGAGCGGGCGCGGCATCCACCAGACCCAATGCATGAAGGCGAGCATGTCCACCTGGGCCTGGCGGCGGATGAGTTCGATCTGTGCTTCCTTTGGCGTCATCGTCATAGCGATCCAGCGGCGAGCTTCTTCAAAGTCTCCGGGTCGAGCTGTGCGATGGCTGGCGGCGGCGTGTAGTCGGCGCTGACGCCTCCGTTCTTCACGGTCACCTCCGGATGCGGGTACCAGTCCATCAGCTTGATGAACTTGTCGACGAGGCCAGCGCTGGCCGCGAGGTTTCCCGGTTCCTTCGCCGCATCGTGAATCTCGTCGCTCAAGAGGACCATGAGGTCGGCCTTTTTCATCACGGTGGACGGTATCATGTCCGCGAGGATTTCGTCTCTGCGGG
>CAYYEN010000105.1:0-8290 GCA_964470795.1 uncultured Spirochaetaceae bacterium
CTATTGGAAAAAATCATATTTGACTACTTCGGGAATATTCATATTTGAGCTACTCAATTTTTTTTGCATAAAAAAAATGCTTGACAGCTCTAGGAAACAATTATAGTATGAAATTACCGAAACGTTTCGGTAAAGGAATAAAATGAGTAATATTACCATTGCAGATGTAGCTAGAAAAGCAAAAGTTTCTTTAAGCACCGCAAGCTACGCCTTGAATAATAAGCCTGGCGTTGGTGAAAAGACTAAAGCACGCATTTTGAAAATCGCTAAAGAATTGAATTATTCTCCCAATACTATGGCCTCCACCTTAAAACGCTCATCTTTTAATATTCTCATTTCCTTACCCTCCTTAACGGAAGGCTATCAATACTTCTTTTCCTATATCTATGAAGGTATTAAAGCCTATATTAAGGAGCTTTCTGAATATAAAATCAATTTGATTTTTACCCCATATAACCCATCTGTATATCAAGATCAAAGTAAAACTATTGAGCAAGTAATTATGGATAATAACATTGATGGAATTATTACTAACGATCAAAGTGATGAGAGTGCTAAAGAGCTACTCTCCTCTCTTTATTTGAAAGGAATTGAAATCGTATATATGGGAGGAAATAATGAAGAGATAAACAAACTTGCATTTGTTGCACCTCATTATTTCATTACAGGAACCACTATCGCTCAATTAATAACCAGCAATATTAAAGAGATGGATAAGATATTAATCCTTTGTGGATACAAGAATGATATCTCCCACTATCAAGTAGTGGATGGTTTTAAGCATTATCTAGCGCAATACAATTATAACAACCCAATAGTCCAACTCTATTCAGATGATGGGGAAGATGATCAACTTTTACGCCTTTTAGCAACAGGTGAAAGCATCAAAGCTTGCTGTTCGGTTGGAGCGCGTGTTAC
Source organism: uncultured Spirochaetaceae bacterium (assembly GCA_964470795.1). GTDB lineage: Bacteria > Spirochaetota > Spirochaetia > Sphaerochaetales > Sphaerochaetaceae > Bullifex. Next base: position 919 of record CAYYEN010000105.1, read on the forward strand.
AAACAAATTAGGTAAAGTATTATCAAATCTTGATAGAAAACTCTATGCAGTAGGCTCTGACTTATTCACAGAAAGCCGTCACTTCTTAGAAGAAGGTATCTTTGATGCTATCATCCAAAAAAATCCGTACAAGGCAGCCTACTTTGCAACCCAAATACTATGTAACAAGATTATCAAGAACCAGAAGCCAAAGCAGAGCACTTATTACACTGCGGCAGAAATTATTATTAAATCTAATCTCCCTTTATATTTAGAGGGTCCAGATAAAGTTATTTTCTAGGAGGAACTTATGAAAAATATATCAGAAATCACACAAACAATTAAAAGACCTATCAAAGTCGTACAATTTGGCGAAGGCAACTTTTTAAGAGCTTTCATCGATTACCAAATCGACATCATGAATGAAAAAGCTAACTTCAACGGCAACGTTGCTGTTGTTCAACCTCTTGAAAGAGGCATGGCTGACATGATCAACGACCAAAAAGGTCTCTACACCACCGTATTAAGAGGAGTTCAAGAAGGAAAAACCGTATCTGAATTTCGAAAGATTACTAGCATTGATAGCTGTATCAACCCGTATCATCAATTTGAAGAGTATATGGCACTCTCAACTATTGAGTCTGTTCGTTTTGTAATTTCAAATACCACAGAGGCTGGTATTGCTTACAATGAAGAAGACAAACTTGAAGATAAACCACAAGCATCTTTTCCTGGTAAAGTTACTGCTTTCTTATACAACAGATTTAAACATTTTAATGGTGATAACTCTAAAGGTATTATCTTTATCCCTTGTGAGTTAATTGACAAAAATGGTGACAACCTTAAAAAATATGTTTATAAATATGCAAAAGAGTGGAAGCTTGAAAAAGAATTCATCACTTGGCTAGATAACGCTTGTGATTTTTGTAACAGCTTAGTAGACAGAATTGTTCCGGGTTACCCAAGAGCAGAAGCAAAAGAATTAGAAGAGAAACTTGGCTATACAGATAACCTCTTAGATGCTGCAGAAATCTTCCTTCTTTGGGTAATTGAATGCCACAACAAAACTCACCAAGATGAACTACCAACTGATAAAGCAGGACTTAATGTAGTTTGGACTGATGATATGAGCTTTTATAGAACTCGTAAAGTAAGAATTCTTAATGGTGCTCATACCATGACTGTTCTTGCAGCTCATGCTTATGGTCTCGATACTGTCGAAGAATGTACTAAAGATCCTATCATCTCAAAATTCATGCACCAAGGCATCTTTAATGAAATTATTCCAAGCATGGATGGCGATAAAGCTGAACTGGAATACTATGCAAACGCAGTACTTGAAAGATTCCAAAACCCGTACATCAAGCACTTCTTGATGTCTATCAGTCTAAACTCTACAAGTAAATTCAAGACGAGAGATTTACCATCTCTTCTCGGTTTCTACAGCAAGACAGGAAACCTTCCAAAGCATTTAGTATTCTCACTTGCCGCTTTAATTAACTTCTACAAAGGAACTACTATTGCAGATGGCGCTCTTATAGGCCACAGAGGAAACGAAGAATATAAGATTCAAGACAGTCCTGAAGTACTTGAAACCTTTAAAGCTATTTACTCTGAGAAAAAACCAGTGGCAAACACTGTTCTTGCACAAGTTGCTTGGTGGGGACAAGATCTTAATAAGATACCTGGCTTAACAGGCTTAGTAGATTACTATCTTAACAAGATTGAAAGCATTGGTATTAAAGAGACTTTAATTGAGGTAATTAATGGATAAGACCTTTATAATAAATCCAGAAGATAATGTCGCTGTTTTATTAGAAAGCCAAAATGATATCCCAGCGGGGCATAAAATTGCCCTAAAGGATATCAAGTGTGGTGAAAAGATTATCAAATATGGATATCCCATTGGACGAGCAACTAAGGACATCAAGAAAGGTGAATGGGTTCATACTAACAACTTGAAGACTCTTTTAAGTGAGAAAATTGAGTATCACTACAGCGAGAGTGAAGTTGAAAAGTATAAAAAAATAGCCTCTTCTTTAAAAGCAAAACTTAAGGATAAGAACTATACCATCCAAGCTTATAAAAGAGAGGATGGTAAGGTTGGAGTTCGTAATGAACTTTGGATTATCCCAACCGTTGGTTGTGTTAACAAAATAGCAGAAAAGCTCTCTTCTTGGGCTGAGGATGAATTTCCTTTTATCGACAGAACAGAAGCTTGGACTCATCCTTTTGGGTGCTCCCAACTTGGAGAAGACCATGAGAATACCAAAAAGATTCTCTCTTCTTTAGTTCATCATCCAAACGCTGGTGGTGTACTTGTTTTAGGCTTAGGTTGTGAGAACAACACAATGAGTGAGTTTAAAAAGCTTGTTGGGACTGTTGATGATAAAAGAATTAAATTCCTAGTTTGCCAAGACGTGGATGATGAACTTGTAAGCGCTAAAGCTCTTTTAACCGAAATTGCAAAGGAAATGAAAGAAGATGTGAGAACAACACTACCTCTTTCCTCCCTTTCTTTTGGTTTTAAGTGTGGCGGAAGTGACGGGTTATCCGGAATTACTGCAAATGCTTTAGTTGGTAAATTCTGTGATTTCATCACTGCAATTGATGGAAAAGCTATCTTAACTGAAGTTCCTGAAATGTTTGGCGCTGAGCAAATGTTGATGAACAGAGCTCAAGATGAAGCTACCTATGAGAATATTGTTGCTTTAATTAATAACTTTAAAGATTACTTTATCAAGCATGACCAAGTGGTATATGAAAACCCCTCTCCTGGCAACAAGAATGGTGGTATCAGTACCTTAGAAGATAAGTCGCTTGGATGTGTTCAAAAAGGCGGTAAAGCAATTGTAACTGATGTTATCAAGTACGGTGAGCAACTTAAAGAGAAGGGTTTAACCCTACTCTCAGGACCTGGAAACGATATTGTATCAACTACAGCGTTATCTGCAGCGGGGGTAAATATGATTTTATTTACCACAGGAAGAGGAACACCACTTGGTTCTCCTGTTCCAACGCTAAAGCTTGCAACTAATCATCCGTTGGCAGTTAAAAAGGCTAATTGGATAGATTTTGATGCGTCCATTGTTTTAGATAAAGGGTTTGATATTGCCTTAGAGGAGTTGATTGACCTAATCATAAAAACTGCTAATGGTGAATATTTGACAAAGAATGAAAAGAATGGATATTCTGAAATATCTATTTTTAAAGAAGGAGTAATATTATGAAAGAATTCATGGGAAAAGATTTCCTCTTAGACACACAAACTGCTAGTGACCTATTTTACAACTATGCCAAAGATATGCCTATCTTTGATTATCACTGTCACTTAAGCCCAAAAGAAATTGCAGAAAATAAAAGATTTAGTACTATAACCGAAGCTTGGCTTGGTGGCGACCACTACAAGTGGAGACAGATGAGAACTTATGGTATTGATGAAAAGTATATTACAGGTGACGCTGAGCCTTTTGATAAGTTCTATGCATGGGCTGAAACTATGGAAAACCTTATTGGGAACCCTCTTTATCACTGGACCCATCTGGAATTAAAACGCTATTTTGGTATCGATTTAGTTCTTAATCGCAAGAATGCAAGAGCTATCTATGATATGGCTAATGAAAAGCTTAAATCTGATCCAGAGCTAGATGTATTAGGTATTATGAAGAAATTCAAAGTTGATACCGTTGGTACTACTGATGATCCTACCGATGATTTACATTATCACAAGGTAATTAGAGAAGATGCAGCTTTTACAACTAAAGTTATTCCTTCTTTTAGACCTGATAAAGCTATCAACATTGAAAAAGCTACCTTTACTGACTATCTACAAAAGCTTGAAGAAGTAAGTGGCGTTAAGATTAACAAAGCAAGTAATGTTGTAGAGGCCCTTGAAAAACGTCTTGTTTACTTCATTGAAAATGGTTGTAAAGCAACAGACCATGGTATTGAAGGTCCTTATGCTGTCTTTGTAGCAGAAAGCACTGTTGATTCCATTCTAGCAAAAAGATTTGCTAAAGTTGAACTTACTAGCTATGAAATTGAAGCTTATAAGACTTTTATCCTAACCTCTTTAGCTAAAATGTATCACAAGCACAATGTAGTTATGCAACTTCACATGGCAGCAATTAGAGATAATAACCAGAATGCTTTTGAAACTATGGGCCCAGATACAGGATTTGATGCTTCACACGATTTACTTATTGCAGAAAAACTATCAAGCTTTATGAAAAATCTTTCATCTCTTAATTCTGTTCCTAAAACAATCTTATATTCCCTTAATCCTAAAGATTATTACACCTTAGGCACTCTTATGGGTTGCTATCAAGGAGACGGAATTAAAGGTAAGATTCAATTAGGTTCCGGTTGGTGGTTCTGTGATCATAAAGATGGTATGGAAGAGCAAATGAAAGTACTAGCTAACTTAGGTATGCTTCCACTCTTTGTTGGTATGCTTACCGACAGCCGTTCTTTCTTATCTTATTCCAGACATGAGTATTTTAGAAGAATCATGTGTAACCTATTAGGCAACTGGATTGAAAATGGAGAAATTCCTGCCGATATCGAAGCAGTTGGTAAAATTGCACAAAATATCAGCTTCAATAACGCTAAAAACTATTTCTAATACAATTATTTGATTAATAAAAATCCTAAATTTAAGGAAATTTATATTTTAAGATGCTTTATTTTAGAATATTCATCCAAAATTTAGGATTTTTTTACATTAATTTGTACTACTAACTAACAAATTACTTGCCTTAAAATGCAAATAAAACCTAATATAGTTATATGGAAAAATATACTCTGTCAAAAAAAATGTTGAACATTATTAAGCTCTCTCAGCGTTTTACAGAACAAAATGTTGAAAAGCTTACACCAGAACTCATTCGTTCATTAAATCAGAAGGCAATTCCAAATAATCGCATAACTAGAAAACTATTAAATAAACCTGTAAAAGATATATCTGAATCTTCCTATGTAATCCCTGTTGATAACGGTGCAATTACAGGGTACTTATATTCTAACTTCCGTCATCAAGCCGCTTCTGGCTTAACCCCATTAATCATTTTCTACCATGGTGGTGGTTGGATTTGGGGTAATATGGATTTATATGCTTTCTTTTGCCAACGCTTAGCACAAATTACAAATAGTTGTGTACTCTCTGTAGATTACAGACTTGCTCCACAATATAAATTCCCTACCGCAATTGAAGATTGCTATGATGCTTTTTTGTGGGCGTCTAAAGGTACGAAATATTGGAAGATTGACCCTGATAGAATCTTTGTTGCAGGCGATAGCGTTGGAGCTAGTTTAGCAACTACTGTTACGCAACTTGCTAGAGATAGAAAAGGACCTAAGATTAACGGCCAAATCTTGATTTATCCAATGACCGATTGTCGTTTACGCACTAATAGTGTCGACACCTATTATGATTCCCCCACTCTTACAGAGCGTCAGCTACAGTTCTTTATTAAATCTTATCAAAGAGAGCCTAAGGATATTTTATCCCCTTATTTCTCACCTTTGCTTTCGCCAGATTTATCGCGTCTCCCTGATTCTTTAATCATTACAGCAGAATTTGACCCTTTAAAGGATGATGGTTCTCTTTATGCTCAAGCTTTAAATGATGCAGGCTCTAAAGCTAGATGTTTTGAAATGCCTAAAACTGTTCATGGGTTTATTAACTATCCTCATGCTGAGGGTTATGAAACAGTTGAATGTATCATTCGACAATTCATGTCAGGAAGAGCTTTAGATAAGATACAACCCTTAAATGAAGATGAATTAAAGCGTTACAATGCGAACTTAAAACGACAAGTAGCAAATGGAAAACAACAGTGAGTTTTTGTCCTGTTTGTTTTAAATCCAAAGCCTCTTGTCTTTGTGAGTATATTAAGCCATTTGATAGCCAAATTAAGTTTGTTCTCTTAATGCATCCTAAAGAAGCCAGACAAATGCGGACTGGAACCGGACGCCTTACTAAGTTGACCTTGCTCAACAGCGAAGTTATCATCGGAGAAGAATTTTCGAACAACGAAAGACTTAAAGAGTTGTTAGCTGATAACCAATACTTTCCCTTACTCTTATATCCTGGAGTTGATGCGTATACCGCTAAAGAGTTAAAACCTTTAGTTACCGATAAGAAGCTATTAATTATTGTTATCGATGGCACTTGGTTCTTAGCTAATAAGATGATAAGGCTTAGTCCAAACTTAAAAGAACTTAATAAAATATCGTTTACTTCAGGCTATCGCTCGCAATTTAAATTCAAGCACCAACCGCAAGAAGAGTGCTTATCAACAATTGAGTCCTGTTATTACCTAATAAAAGAGCTCCAAGAAAGTGAAGTTATTTCTTCTTCCTTTTCACCAGAGCCCTTAATGGAAGTGTTTAATCGTATGGTAGACTTTCAACTCGAATGCGAACAATTGCGTCATACTCTAATAGGTTATAAACGAGATACTGTTCGCATCCCACTAGAAGAACTAAAACAAAAGCTATAGAAGAAAAAGAGCCCTTTTTCATAAAAAGAGCTCTTTTCTTCTTAGCCTACATACTTAACTAAAGTATTTCTAACAGCATGCTTTCCAGCCACAAGTTCTGTAAAGTAAGCTATTACTTTATCTGCAAGGCCGACGCTGTATAAATCGACACCCCAAATTAGAGTATTTGCTAAAATTGGTTCAAGAATCTTATCAAAAGGTCCTTTATCACCAAGTTTCACATCTTTTAATAAAGGTTGAACGGTTGCAAGCATTGGATCGGACGAACATTCAAAAGTATTACCTTCATCATCAACACCCATTAAATAGCGACACCAACCAGCCATTACAAGAGGAATGAGCTTTAAGTTTGCTAAATCATAGCCATTAGCAATATAAGCTTTGACAGTCTCGCCATAACGGATTGATAGCTTTTGGCTAGTATCACAAGCAATACGCTGAGGGGTATCAGGCATGAAAGGATTAGGGATACGTACATTGAGTACTTCAGCGATAAACTCTTTCGGGTTGATAATCTTTGGATCAACTACAACAGGCATTCCTTCAACATAACCAATTTTATCTACCATTGCTTTTAGTTGAGCATCCTTCATCTCATCAGCGATTAAGGTATAACCTAAAAGGCATCCATAAATTGCTAAACAAGTGTGTAAAGGATTAAGACAAGTACAAACTTTCATCTTCTCAACTTTATTTACAGTATCTCTTGAGGTAAAGTATACACCACTCTTTTCAAGAGCTGGTCTACCGTTAGGAAAGTCGTCTTCAATTACTAAGTACTGTGGTTTTTCTGCATTAACAAAAGGTGCAATGTAAGTATTCTTACTAGTAATAATAACCTCAGTAGACTCAAAACCATCTTTTTCAAGCATTTCTTTAACAGAAGCATC
>CAYYEN010000106.1:0-8195 GCA_964470795.1 uncultured Spirochaetaceae bacterium
CGATCTCTATTTTTAACAAATGTTAAATTCATCAACGATGATCCATTTGGATTTTCTGGGGTGTATTCAATCATAAACTGTTCGCTATCATAGGAAATTTTACTTACTTCTCGCTTCTTTAGTCCTGTAACTTTCTTTAAATCGACATGATTAACCGATACTATATCCCCGGTTTGTAAGAAGTTATTTTCGAGATCATTAAAATCCCCAGATTTTTTTACAACAGTTAAATTATCGATCGATAACACATAATATATAACTTCAGGTGATTCTTTATAAATTACAATTTCTTCATCTATAAGTAACGATTTAAAATCAATCAGAATTCTATTCCAACTATTTAAAAAATCACTTCTTTCTTTTGTTGTTAATTCTGGCATCTTATTCGGTCCTTTCTACAAACTCTAGATCATAACCGATTAGTGTAAGCCATAAAGCGAATGTATCAGTTGTCATCGTGTTATTTTTCTTAAATCTTTCGATTATATTATAAGCATCCGATGTTTTATCACTAAAGAAAAACTTAACATTCTTAATCATTAATCCTGATTTGTTTATCATTTCTACTAACATTTGTTTAATCGGAACAAAGTCAGGACTATTAGTAAACTGAACTAATTCGTCATCTCTTTTGTTTTGTTTCAGTTCTCCGATTATCAATTTGTTTGGATCTGGAACTATTTTTAAATCAAATCCTAAGAAGTTAGCCCAAACAATTAACTCTTCCATCTTGAAATCTTTCTTCTTTGGGTAAGTGTTTATCATTTTTCTAGCTTGTTCATTGTCCCCATCAAGGTAATCAATGAATTCTTTTCTAGTGTATTGCCCTTCGTTAATCATGATTTTAATTTTCTTCTTTAATAGAGACTCATCTTCATCATCTGGTGATCTCAATTCTAAATAATTTGTTTCTTCTATGTCTTCTATTTCTGGATAAACAATTGTAGCTCTTAATTTGATTGCGTCTTCTAGCATTTTATCTGATATAAGTTTTGCATCTTCGGGACTTAAATCTTCATATTCTAAGTCTTCGTATTCTATATCAAAATCATCATCGAATTCAGGGTTAAAATTATCCAAAGAATCTTTTAAATTTAATTTTTCTTTTTTCATGAGTCCTCCTATCTGATAATAATCATAACGGGCTAAATTAATAACCCGTTATAAATTATCGTTTTATTCGTCACCTAGTAAATCTTCGTAATTAAAACCAGATGGTGACATCATTGATTCTTCTTGTTCTCTTGCTGGATCCACTCTCTTAACTGCTGGTGGAATATCCTGAACTTCTAAATTTTCGATAGAATATTCGTATTTTGGTTCTGGCATTGGTGATGGTGGTGGTGTAACTTCGGCTACTGGAGCCGTTCTACTTCTTTTCACTTGTGTGATTGTTCTTGGTTCTGATTTCTTAACTGGTTTAGTATCTGTCGATCCACTAGAACCTGTACCAATACCTAATTGTACCAAGTAATATAATTGTGCTGCATCTTGTTTATAACGAGTAATCTCTGATGGTCTGGGAATGTTATCGATAATCTCTAATACGTTTGAATCATACATTTGATATACTTTATTCTTATATTCGATTGCAACGTTGATTGCTTTCTCTCCGTTATATTCGAACTCTACAAAATAAACATCGATGTAATCTTTATTAGATAACGATAATCTATAATAAAGATTCGATGCTTTTCCTGCTGATGTTAATTCGTTATCTGCAGCATATTTCGGGTCATCTTTTAACGGAAGTAATGTTTCTAATATACTTTTAAATTCTTGAATTTTATACTCTGGTATGAAGAATTTTGCTGGAACTCTTTCACCCGTTGCCCAAAAAGTAAGAACAAATAATGCACCTGCATTTAATGTCACATACCCTTTGTTTTCTTTTACTAATTCTACTGATTTATTTCCATCAGATGAATCTTGTGTAAAGTTATGGGAGATTGATAACCAAACTCTTCCTGAAGTATATAAATCTCTAGTTAATTGTCTCATATTTATGCCTCCTGGTATTTTTTTATTCTAATAACTAAAAAATAATGGCTGGGTGGTTTATGCAACCCCATTAATAGTGCTCATGTTCCTCTGGTGGAAATATCTCTCCGTCGTTGAAGATGATGACTAACTATTACCATTGTTTATTTATTATTCGTTGTCAGTATCGCTGTTTCTTAAATCAATAAAGTGAACTCTGTTACCAACTACTTTTGTGAAAGTTCTGAGGTTTCCTTCATTATCTTCATAATTTGAAACTCTTAATGTTCCTTCGACACCAATTAAAGCACCTTTTTTAACATATGCTTCTACTGATTTTGCTGTTTGATTCCATACTTCTACTGGAATGAAATCTGCTTCATCTTTATTTCTTTGTACTGCTAATACAAAATTAGCAACTACTTTATCATCTTCAAAGGTTTTTATTACAGGGTCCTTTGTTAATCTCCCATTTAATGTGATTACGTTTAACATAATTTGTTCCTCTTACTTTCTTTATATTTTTTTGTTGAATATTATGTTTTTATTTTTTTCTGTAAATGATCCGAGCTTTCGTTGGATCATATTCATTTAATTCGATCGTTACTATGTCACCAACTATTACTCTAATCTTATTCATTCTCATTTTACCAGATAGAGTTGCTCGAATTTCTCGATTTGAGAATTCCGATTCTAATAGACTAACAGTATAGTATGTCTTTTGTATACCCGTCACTTCTGCTTGGAATGTTAGTTTTTCTGACATTAAACTGTCTCCGTTGCTGGTTTTAATGCGTCTTTAAGAACTCTAACTAATAACTTATGTCTTAGTTGTTTCTCAACTGATTGACTTAAATCAATATCATTTTTAACTACGTTAATTAATTCTTTAACGTTAGCATCTTTGTAACGTTTAATATTAATAAGAGAATGTTCGTTAAATTTAGGTAATTTAATCGCACCATATCTAGCAACTTCATTAACTAGATTCCCAACTCTTGAAGTTGAACAATTCCACTTAGTAGCAATTTCCTTAACTGTTTGGTTAGTGAATACTCTATCGTGGATAATTCTTTTAGCAACCTCTACATAATTTCTATCTTTTCTTTTGATATATGTATCGACTGCTCTTTTTCTTGCTTTCTTACTCTTAACTACTGGTTTATTCGGAACAACTTCTGCATTACTAAGTGGTCCTAAACCTAAGTGTACAAAACCAAATTCTGATAGATTTTCATATGCTCTTTTAATTCTAGAAACACTAATTCCCATTTCTGATGAAACATCTTTAAAATCCTCTCTACTATAAGTAGACTTATCTTTTGTGAATAATTCCTTGACTGATTCAAGGTTTTCGACTATTCTGTCGTAAGTTCTTTGTTGTAATTTCATATTTTCCTCCTATGGTTTTTTATTTTTCTATACAACATTTTTAATTTGTAATACCTTTAACACCATCAATAATAGAATAGACATCTATTTCAGCTGCATCGTACTCGGGATATTCTATATCGTCTAATAACTGTTCTTTTGTAAGTGTACTGTCTGATTCCAATAATAGTAATATTTCTTCTTTAAGCTCATATGCCCAATCTTCATGAACGATCATATAGAATGTCTCGTCTGATAATATAACTTTTAATAATGTATACATACAATTCTCCTTTTATTTGTTCTTGTTTTTATCCTTACTTAAACCAAGCGTCTAATTTACTTTCAGAATCTTTAGTAAACGTATGTGGGTCTGAGAATTGATCTCTTAATCTTTCATAACTTAAGCTCACTGATAAACTTCTGTGTTCTCTTAGTGCTTTTGGTACTGGATATATTTCCATTGCTTTTGTCTTGTCGCTAAAATCAAAGTGTTTTCTATTCAAATCAAAGAATAAATTCGACATGATCATTTCGACATTCCAACTCTTAATAAAATCTAAATTATAATAAACTAATAAATCGTTAAATTTCTCTAATAATTTAGATGCTTTATCTGATTCATTTAAAGACATTGAATCATTCAACGTTTTAATATAATCATTATTATCGATTACTGCTAGGATCTTACTCATACCAGTTGCTAATTCGTTATTTTGAATTATATAAAACGCTGCATCTACTTCATAACCTGATAGATCAATAAAGTCTCGATCTTCGTTCGAATAATCTGTTTTAACTTCTCGGTCTAATACTAAATATAAATCATGATCTAGAATATAACTTGCAGTTTTACCGTTTGTTTCATACTCTATAACCGAGAACTTATCTTTAGAAGTACTTAAGCCAGTTAATTTAACTGATTCAGTAATCTTAATATCGTCTTCTTCGGATTCATTATCGTATTCTGGTGAATAATCTATTTCGTAATTTGTTACCGATAATATTTTAACATCATCTTTTAAACTAAAATAATTAATATCTTCTTCTTCGAATATCGAATAGAATTGTTTATCGAATTCAATTCTCGATGCATTTGTCGAACTAAAGTGTTTTGCGTTTAACATGTTTTGTGTAAATGTTTCTGTTAGATTTAATACACCTAACATTCCACTATTGAAGTAGCGTAACTTTTCGGATAATTCTCTACCGAAACAAGCCTTACAAACTCCAGTAGTATGTGTGTGCTTACATGTGATCGGACTTCTTAGATTAATAGTTGTGCCGACTAAATGAATATCTTTATCTGCATCAAGTACTTTCTCTTGTCCATCTTCCATATAACTTCTACCATCTACCATGCCTAATTGTTTAGTTGTTTTGATATTATACTTTATAGTTTCTTCTGTGCCACAATCATCTTCGTCTACATTATGAACTGTATCGATTGTTAATAACGATAATCTTCTCATAAAGTAACCAGAAGGTTGAATTAACATTCTGTTTACAACTTGTGCTTTTCTCGCACTTGTTGCATTTATAAAGTATTCATCTACTGTAGCCATTCCTTTTAAGAAATTACTTTTAATGAAGTCGGTATTTACACCGTTATTTCTAAAGTCATAGTTAACTACTGGTTTAGATCCAACAAACCCAATTGTCTGAAATAATTGTTTAAAGTTTAGTCCTTCTCCGTTCTTAACGAAATCATAGAACCAAAGATCTTCTTTATCTTCTAATACTTTTCTCATATTAGCGATTCCTGATGCGAATTTATCTTCGACTTCATAAATGTTTTCATCGCCTTTTAATAAAGGGTTACCATCTAAATCAGTACCGTCGATAATTGCTTTGAAATCTGGATATTTATTATATCCTGCAATAATATTATGTAACGATAAACCTACGTCTAATTTGTTATTACCGATTACCGATAATTTAGAAAATTCCGTTAGTATATCGATTACAACATGTTTGTTTCTTGGTGTTAAGAATTTATTTACGAATTTCTCGAATAGTTTAGTATTAAATATATTATCTAATAAATCTTTTTCGCTTACTTCGGTAAAATCTTCGACCATTGTTAATAAAAGCGTGTTGTATAATCAAAACACCTTTGTTAAAGTTATTGCTTTCCCGTTCAAACTAATCGTTACGGGATCTTTTCTGGAGGATATATTTTCAATTATTTCTGATTTTAATTTATTATATATCTCTCTGTTATTATCTTTCGTTAGTACAATCAATATATCTACCTCCATTTAAATTACTCGCCTTGTACGGCTCTTTCTAATAGTGACACGTCGATGTGATCTCTCGAATAATATCCGTCATCGTAGGTAGAATACATATCGATCGACACATCCTCTATCCAATCTTCACCCCGATCAGCTTTTGCTGCTTCAACTTCTTCATCGAAGTTAACTTTAGCGTCTTTGTAGTTTTTAAATGCAACTACACTAAAGTCATTATAATAATCTATCGCACTATCTACGACTACTAAATATACTTTTTCCATAGTTCCCTCCTAGAAATTCTCGTTATTTAATTCATATATTACACCTGCATCATCTAATTCTTTTAGAAATGCTTCGTAACCTGCTTTGAAATCTGTTTGTAAACCATTGTGATTTCGCAACACACTTTCATGTGATTCGATTACAGAGTACCTTGACTTATATTTTATCACATATAGTTTCTTTGGTTCGTCATGAAATACCACGACAAAACCCTTGAATCTATCTTTAGATAAATCACATACAGTTGTCGATAAATAGTCTGGCTCTATATCTGAATCTAAACTATTCTTCGGGTAGTTCTTCTTTTCAAAATATTCTAATAAATTCATATTTTCTCCTTTATACACCGATTCTAAATTCTTCAATTTTTTCTTTAATCATACTTATTTCCTCCTATTTATGATTATAATATATAAATATTTATTGGTTACTACCTGACTATGATTTTATTTTCTAATCTGGTTTTTACTTCGGTATGATATTTTCTCATCTACCATTCTTCTAACTCCATATCTTCTTCTAATAATTTAATGTACTTTTTTTCGATATCATACATCTGTTGTGTTCCAGCAACTGTATACCATCTTAACGTTCCGTATTTTACCTTAGTATCTGTAATTCGATACTTGTATTTATAGTGTGGTAATTCTTTATCGAAATAATTTAATAGTTCATCTTGAAATTCAATGAATAATTTAGGACTTACTTCATATATCCAATCAGCTTCAATTGGGTAGAAAGGATTCATAAAACCTTTTGATTTAGGTCTAATTCTAAACTTACCTTTTTCATCCCATGATAGATTTATTTTACCGTTCCAACGATTTGTCATTAATAACCATGGGTATTTTAATGTCATGTCCTTATTTTTTTCAAGTTCTTTTGTTTTTAATTTCTTCGGAAGAATGTGCCATAAGTCTTTAATAAATTTCTCGAACTTACCTGCTTCCCTGGGGATAGTAATAAAGCCATCACTGTCCATGAGGAACTTTCTCCATTTATATCTTACTATCTTTTCGGTTCTTTTACCTACTGGTGCGATTGGAATTTTACTCATATTGTTTTACCTCCTCATATAATTTTTCATAAATATTTTCTGGTACCATGTATATACCTCTCCCATTTTATCATTCTACTTTCCATATTACAATATTTTTATATAATTTCTATTTCATACAATTTTTCAGGATAAATAAAGAAATGGTGTGTCCATTTCTCTATAATTGAATTCTGCTTCTCTAACGTTATAAATAATTGTAACGCGAGCTCTTTACTGCTTCAACCTGATCCGTTTTGCTTAAGCTACTTCCGGTTTGTATACCAGTCCACAGTCGTTGATTTCCCGCAAGCCACGGGTATTTAATATGTCCTATTTAGTCTTTAGTTAATTCAGAAGCATACTTTCTAAATAGGCTCTCTACTAAGATTCCTATTTTAGTTAACTTCTCTCCGTATTCGCTGTTATGTTCTTTTTTCTCTGCGTTTTCAAATAATAGCGTTCTTGATAATTTTCTTTTCTTATAATCTACATCTCTTAGGACTTTACTATTTTCTAACATTGTTATCTCCTTAGTCCTTTTAATAATATATAATTCTTTTAGGTTCTCTAGAATGCGTTCTTGTCTTTCTAATTGTTCAGTGATTGTTAATTGCTCTGCATCTGATTCTTGATCCTCTTCAGCTAATGCATCAAATTCTAAATCTTCCGCATTATCATCATCTCCATCATCAACAATATCCCCACTCTTAATAAATTCAGTAGTTACTTTAGCTTGAATTTCTTCTGGGACTTTATCGATTAATTCTGTAGCATCGAAGTCTTTAACTTCTGCTTCTGCGAATTCTAAAGCTGATTTGACCTTATCCATATTACCTCCATTAAGAACCATATCTAATTGTTTCTTAACTAAGTAATAATAATCGTTATCATCTGCTTTCGCATCTGCATCTTCAGTAATCGCTAATCCTACGTATTTAACAAAACTCTCGACCAATTGTTGTGCTGTATTATCTTCAATCGAATCTTTAACGAAACTCTTTTCGTTATCTAAAAGGTTTGTATCTTTAGCATCAACTCTTAATAAATCAACTAAGAATTTCTTGAAGTTCTCGTCTGATAGTTGGAAAATTTGTTCTTCTTTAACTCCAGTATAACCGTTTAGTTTCTTAACAACAATCCATTTTAACGATTCAATATTTTCAGCATCTAATTTCTTAACTGCTAAAGTTGTAATCGGTAAATCACGAACGACATATTCTTTATCGTTTTCTGCTTGATTTATATTATCTATAGTTGCATCAACGTCGGTGACATTTGCTGCTTCT
>CAYYEN010000107.1:0-8134 GCA_964470795.1 uncultured Spirochaetaceae bacterium
TATTTTATCAGGGGCGGAGAAGATATCGTAGCGGTGACCATGTTCAATAACAATCTCCTTGTTATTTCCAGTGTAGTAAGTTCCTAGTCCTTGCTCATCGCTGACTATTTGAATACTAGGTATTGCTTCTTTTAAAACGTTAGCTTCTAGAGTTAAATCATGGTTACCTGGCACATAGATAAGTGCTATTCCGCTCTTTATAACCTTGTTTAGTTCAGCAATAACCTCTTTATTATTAGCTATTACGCCTTTGTAAAATTCATTTTCATCTGTGTAGCTTGGATAAAAGACTGGAAGATACCAGGCATCTAAGAAGTCGCCTGCGATTACTAGTTCTTTTACATCTTTAGTGCTTTGCAAGCGTTGTAAAAATTCTACCAGATATGCTCTATTTTCTAGAGTTTCTGTATAGCTATCATCAATGCCTAAATGTAGGTCACTAATAACTATAGTTTTGTTCCTAGTATTGTTACTTTCCCATAAAGGAAGACGGTTGGTATTTACAGTTTGACAACTGATAAATAATACCAACATTGATAGAAAACTTAAAGCGATGACTAATCTTTGCTTCATAATGTTGTTCCTTATGAGGAGAGTATAAAGTGGAAATTTTAAAATAAATAATGTTTTTTTTTGATATCAAAATTGTTGAATTTTAGGGGAAAAGGAAATAAGAAATAAATAGTTTTTATTTCTTTCTGGTTTTAGTGTATAATATATAAACATAGGGGTAAAACAATGAAACTAATTTTAGCAATCATTCAGGCAGCTGATGAGATGGATACTGTAGAAGAACTAAATAATCAAGGTTTTTTTGTTACTAAGCTTTCAACTTCTGGTGGATTTTTAAAATCTAAGAACGTTACCTTACTTATAGGTACTGAAGACTCGAATGTTGATAAAGCAATAAAAGTTGTGAAAGATCGAGCAGGAAAGCGTTTAGCTACAACCGCTGTAACACCATCCGATGTTAGAATGGTTTCTGTTTCCGGTCCTAACATGGTGAAGGTTCCTGCCGGTGGTGCTACAGTCTTTGTCATGGATATTGATCAATTTCAAAAATTCTAAAAAGCTTTCTTTTATTTATAATAGCTCTCGTTTGAGAGCTATTAGTTTATAGTATTGAAGCTTTGATAAAAGCTTTAAAGGCTTTTTCAGCTCTGTTCGGGCGAGAGATGAATTCTGGGTGATACTGGCAAGCAAAATAGAATTTGTTTGTTGCAAGCTCTATAGCTTCAACAAGCTTATCATCTGGGCTAGTGCCTACAATTGCAAGTCCTTCAGATTCTAACTCACTTCGTAAATTATTATTCACTTCATATCGATGTCTGTGTCGCTCACTAATAAAATTTGTTTCATACATCGCTTCCATCTTAGAGCCTTCTTTTATCTTACAAGGGTAGGCGCCAAGTCTCATTGTACCACCTTTATCGGTGATGTTTTGTTGCTCATTCATTAAGTCAATTATTGGAAAACTTGTATTAGAATCAAACTCGGTAGAGTTAGCGTCTTGGTGTTTTAAGACATTTCTTGAGTATTCTATAACTGCGATTTGCATACCTAAACAAATACCTAAAAAAGGTATATCTTGTGTTCTAGCATACTCAGCAGTTGTAATCATGCCTTCGATTCCTCTGTCTCCAAATCCTCCAGGTATGATAATCCCATCCATTCCTGAAAGTGTTCCTTTAACATTTTCTTTAGTTATTAACTCAGAATCGAACCAAGAGATCTCTGTATTAACACCGTTCTCCCAGCCTGCACTCTTTAGCGCTTCAATAACTGAAAGGTAGGCATCATGAAGTGCTATATATTTACCAACAAGTCCAATTTTTACACTTTTTGTGCATTGATGAATGCGAGTTAGCATAGCGCTCCACTCTGATAAATCTGAAGTATATTCAGGAATATCGAGCTCTCGACAAACAATAGAGTCCATCTTTTCTTCTTGAAGCATTAGTGGTACTTCATACAAGATAGGGAGAGTAAAGTTTTCAATAACACAATCTGGTTTAACATTGCAAAAGAGGGCAATCTTGTTTTTAATCGATTTTTCCAGATGTTCATCAGAGCGCGTTACGATGATATCTGGTGCAATTCCAACCGCCATCAATTCTTTGACCGAGTGTTGGGTAGGCTTTGATTTATGTTCTTCAGAACCTTTTATATAAGGTACTAAAGTAACATGGATGAATAAAGAATTATGGTAGCCCACTTCTTGCTTAATCTGACGAATGGCTTCTAGAAACGGTTGTGATTCTATGTCCCCAATCGTTCCACCAATTTCAGTAATAACGATATCGGCATCACTCTTTTTGCCAACAGAATAGATAAAGCTTTTAATTTCATCAGTGACATGTGGAATAATTTGGACGGTAGAGCCTAAATATTCACCTCTTCTTTCTTTGTTTAAAACATTCCAGTAGGTTTTACCACTGGTGAGATTTGAAAATTTATTTAAGTTCTCATCGATGAAACGTTCATAGTGTCCAAGATCTAAGTCTGTTTCAGCCCCATCTTCTGTTACAAAAACTTCTCCATGTTGAAGCGGACTCATGGTGCCAGGATCGACATTCATATAAGGATCTAGCTTTTGAGCAGCGACTTTATAACCGCGACTCTTTAAAAGTCTTCCAAGAGAAGCTGCAGTTATACCTTTACCTAGACCTGAGACAACGCCTCCGGTTACAAAAATGTATTTAGTCATATTTATTTCCTTTAAAATTAAGTAATTAGAGAAAATAAAGAGAGGGCGGAGGATTTGGTATTATTAGTTGAGTTTTTAAAAGATGAAAGATTATTCGGTTTTTTAGAGTGAGAAAGACAGCATAGGGTAGATTTGAAAACTTAAATACTGAAGTTATCGTGCGTCCCATGACCATCTCTTTTAAACAAATATGTAAAAAAATATAGCAAAACAAGTTTTAGTGTAAATAGATTTGAAATAAATAATTTAGATTTTTTTTCTAAATTGGTAATTATAGTTATTTTATTGCGTATTTTGTTACTAGGTAACTAGAAAGAGAGCACAGTTTTTTGTAGTATATAAGAAAGAGGGTTATATGGAAACTGTTGCAGATTATTTTGGCTCTAACGTTTTTAATGATGAAGTGATGAGAGAACGTCTCCCTAAGGATATCTATAAAGCACTTAAAAAGACTATTTTAGATGGAAAAGATTTAGATATCAATATTGCGAACAGCGTTGCAAATGCGATGAAAAACTGGGCAGTTGAAAAGGGTTGTACGCACTATACCCACTGGTTCCAACCAATGACTGGAATAACTGCGGAAAAGCATGATGCTTTTATAACACCAATTGATGGTTGTAAGGTTATGCTCGATTTCTCTGGTAAAGAATTAATCTCTGGAGAACCTGATGCTTCCTCTTTCCCTTCTGGCGGAATTAGAGCAACTTTTGAAGCTCGAGGGTATACCGCTTGGGACCCAACTAGTTACGCTTTTATTAAAGATGATACTCTCTGTATTCCAACCGCTTTCTGCTCTTACTCTGGTGAAGTGCTTGATAAAAAGACACCACTCTTGCGCTCTATGGAAGCTGTTAGTAAGGAAGCCTTAAAACTTTTAAAACTCTTTGGAAATGAAGGGATAAAACGAGTTGTTACCACTGTTGGACCTGAGCAAGAATACTTTTTAATTAACAAATCAGATTTTGCAAAAAGGCCAGATTTAATCTATACAGGGCGCACTTTAATCGGTGCTCGCGCTCCAAAAGGCCAAGAAATGGATGACCATTACTTTGGTGCCATTAAGCCAAGAGTTGCTGAGTTTATGAAAGAGCTAGATCAAGAGTTATGGAAGTTGGGCGTTTGTGCTAAAACTATCCACAACGAAGCAGCTCCTTCACAGCATGAACTTGCACCTGTTTATGCGACCACAAACATTGCAGTCGACCATAACCAGTTAACAATGGAAATGATGAAAAAGATTGCTAATCGTCACAATTATGCTTGTCTCTTACATGAAAAGCCGTTTGCAGGCGTCAATGGTTCAGGGAAGCATAATAACTGGTCTCTTTCAACTGATACTGGTGTCAATTTGTTTGAACCAGGTGACAGCCCAAAAGAAAATGCTCAGTTCTTAACACTCTTAGTTGCGGTAATTAAAGCAATTGATGAGTATCAAGATTTGATGAGAGTCTCTGTAGCCTCTGCTGGAAATGACACTCGTCTTGGTGCTAACGAAGCCCCTCCTGCAATTGTATCCATCTTCTTAGGCGATGAATTGACTGAAGTGCTAGAATCTATCGCTAATGATAAAGTATTGCCAGGTAAGATTAAACAAAAGATGCTTTTAGGGGTTCATACACTTCCTGAGTTTAATAAAGATACCACCGATAGAAATAGAACAAGTCCGTTTGCTTTTACTGGTAATAAGTTTGAGTTTAGAATGCTAGGCTCCTCCTTCTCTGTAGCTGGTCCTAACATTGTATTAAACACAATTGTGGCTAAAGCGTTTAGAGAAATCTATGAAAGTTTAGCAGATTCTCAAGATTTAAATACATCGGTTACCAAGCTAGTTAAGGAAACTTATTTAGCTCATAAACGTATTATCTTTAATGGTAATAACTATGCACCAGAATGGATTGCTGAGGCTGATAAGAGAGGACTTTTGAACTTATCTTGTTCACCCGATGCGTATGATACTTTTATCCTTCCTAAAAATATTAAAGTTTTCCAAGAGTTTAATATCTTTAATGACATTGAAATGCATTCTCGTTATGAGATTTTAAACGAGGAGTATTCAAAAACTATTCACATAGAAGCCTTAACTTTAATCGATATGATCGTTAAAGATATTATTCCCGCTGTGAGTCGCTTTACCAAAGATATTGCCTCAAGTATAGAAGCAAAGAGAAGTGTAAACGCCTCTTTAGCTTGTAAAGCTGAAAGTAGCTTGTTAGAAAAAGTTACCACTTTAGTAGATTCTCTTTATGAGAGAGTTGAAAAGCTCAAACAAACAGTTGATGAGTGTAAAGCTTTTGAAGGCTCTGCACTAGCACACTTTACTTATAATGAAGTAGTACCACAACTAGGAGACGTTAGAGAAATTGCAGACCAGTTAGAATTGCTGGTGGGTAATACTTACTGGCCGTATCCTTCTTATGGACAGATGCTCTTTTATATCTAAATATGGCACTACTCGAGAATAAAATACTTACAGTTCGAGAACTCTTTTCTCGCCCCCTTCTTCTCCCAGATTATTGTGTTCCTTTTTCTTGGGAGGAAGAGCGTGCGGTGCGTTTGTTAAACGATGTAGTATTGAATATCAAACGAGGAGACTATCGCCTTGGTACGATGGTAACTGTTAAAAAGGGTGAGGAGCATTATATCCTTGATGGAGAGGGCAGGTTTATCACCCTTTCTATAATCCTTACTTTGTTAGGCTCTTCTTTAGCTCCGCGCTTTAGCAGAAAGTGGTCTAAAGCGGAACGGCAACAGATAAAAAGAGTTTCTGTTGCTCTTGAAAAGTCGCTTTCTTTTGTGGATAAAGTTAGTCTAAATGACTTCTTGTTAAACGGCTGTTCTCTAGTCTTTATAGCTGTGGAAGAAGAGGAAGAAGCTTTCTTCTTCTTTGATTCTGCTATATCTAGAGGAAGAGCACTAGATCCTGCTGACTTACTTAAAGCCTATCATCTATGTGCAATGCGAGAGGAAAGTGAAGAAGTGAAAGCTCAGGCAATTGCTTCCTGGGAACGACTCGATAATGAGCACCTTTACTCTCTCTTTGATACCCTTTATGTGCTAAAGCGATGGCTACATAAAGAAGTGGCAGTAAGCTTTAAAGCTGACGGACTTGCAGTCTTTAAAGGCCTCAACAGTGAAGAATATCCTTATTTATATAGTCTAAGTAACAAAGCATTTTCTCTTTTTGACCCAATTTTAAACGGTAAGCGTTTCTTTAAGATGACCGAGTTTTATTCAAATATTTATCCCGATAAATTAACAGAAGAGATAAAGAAGGTTTATCCTAATTTAGAACATAACTTTAGAGCTCTGAAAGGGTATGATAATGTAGGAGATTTGTGTGCTTATAAGCTATTTTTAACACTCTTACTCCTTTATGTTGACCGCTTTGGTTATACCGATTTTCGCGTCGTAGTTAAAGCTTGTTTTTGTTTTGCTTTTGCTCTTCGTTTTGATAACCCAGGCTTTAGTTGGTCTGTTGTTAATGATTACATCCTCGATTCTAATGGTTTTTTCCATACTCTTGAGTATGCTAAAACTCCTTATGAAGTATATTCTTTCGATTTTCCCTCTATGTATCCAGATTTAAGAAATGAAGTTCACCCAGAGCATGGACGAATTAAAAAGCTGAATTGGGAAAATGATTTTGCTCTATATTTAGGACCAGAGTTATGAAAGAAATTAAAAGATTAACCGTTCGCTCTCTAACTGAGAAAGCAAACTATTACTTTGTTCCGGTTTATCAGAGAGCGTTTAGTTGGACGAGTATTGAAATTAGACAGTTGATGACTGATATCAGCGATAGCTATAAAAGTGATAAACCTTATTATATAGGCTCTTTAGTTGTCTTTACTCGCCCTGATGATAGCGCTGAGGTAATTGATGGACAACAACGGCTTACTGCACTTTCCATCCTCTTAGCGGTCTTAAAGAATGAATTTAAACTTTTCTCCTCTTTAACTCTTAAAATTCGCTATGAAGCAAGAAAAGATGCAGAGCGTGCTCGAGATGAAATACAAGAGGGAAAGGTTTCTGATAATACCTTTTCAGCAGCTTATAAAATCTTTCTCGAGGAACTTAAAAAGACTGAAGATATTGAGCTGTTTTATAACTATTTAGTTGATAAAGTGACTATTTTACAAATAGAAGTTCCCAAAAATATCGATTTAAACCTTTATTTTGAAGCGATGAATCGTCACTCTTTCCAAATCCTTAGAAGCGATATCGTCAGATTAAAAGGTGAATCCTTACTTAGTGATCCTAAAGAAAAGAAAGTGTTTAACCTCATTTGGGAAGCGTGCTCACACTTTAACAGTTATGTAGAAGAGGGGATGAGCTTTAAGCTTTGGAATAGAATGTACTACGGAGAGGGACATTCTCCTTTATTTGGAGTTGATTATATATCTTGGTGGAATATGATAGTAACTCATGTAGATGGACAAGAAGAAAAAGAAGACTATACTCTTGATGAGATAATTAGATATGATAGCCTTGAAAATCGCAAAGAACTGAGTGTTAAGGTAACCCCTGATGTTCACTACAGTCTTACAGATTATGCTAACTTTCTATTAATATGCGCCAATGTACTTGGTTATAATTTTATCCTTGATGATAAGAAGATGTTGTCCTCTTACGATACTGTTGATTTTTTTAGTAATGAAGAAAGTGTTAAACGCTTTAGTTATCAACTGTTAAGACTACGTTATCTCTTTGACCGCTACGTGATTAAAGAAAGTGAAAAAGGCACCTTTGCTCTTTTACAATATCTTGATTTACATGAATACCGACCAAGTTTTAAAGATAGAGAGGCTACTCTAAAGTGTGAAGCGCTTCTTTTACAACTTGCAAAAGAATATCCTACTCATGAACATCTTTATTATTTAGTTCCCTTACTAAAGTACTTAAATGAGAACCCAGAACTTGATGGGGTCGCCTATTATGAGTTCTTAACTTCCTTTGTAAAGAATTGGGTGTAAGCAACGAACTGTAGCTACTGACGACAGTCTCTTTTCTCTTATAAATTTGTTAAAAACTCATATTATTGTTATATTTGATTTAAAATGAGAAAATTATGGGCAGTTTTATAAATCGAGATAATGAAAAATTAAGAATAAGTAGACGATCTAAAATTTATGTTGATAAATCCTTGCTAATAACAGCTTTAAATGATGTTATTGGATCAGAAGAAAGATTTTTATGTATTTCTCGCCCGAGACGATTTGGTAAGAGCATGGCTGCTAATATGATTAGTGCCTACTATGATGAAAGCTGTGATTCTCGTCCCCTTTTTGAAGATTTAAAGATAGCAAAAGAGCCTAGTTTTGAGACTCATTTGAATAAATATCCTGTTATTAAGCTTGATATTCCTACTGTTTTTTCAGATATGGATAAAACTAAGCCTTTTGAAGTTGCTTTTAATGAATGCAT
>CAYYEN010000108.1:0-8132 GCA_964470795.1 uncultured Spirochaetaceae bacterium
GACTTCTTTTTGCCAATTTCTAATATGGTCTCTATCTTAACTCAAATAGATGTTGGAAAAATTATTGCAAAGTTAGACTCCTATTTTCAAGAAGAGTGGGCCTCCTTACAAAAGAATTGCTTAGAGCTTCTTTCCTACTTAGAAGCGGAATACTTTGATAACTTAACTCCTAAAGGAAAAGAGAACTTTTTAACTAATAGGGCAATTGTTCTAGGGGAGGCTACCGGAAATTTAAATGGTCGCTCCAACCCTAAAAATAATCCCGATTACAAGGAAAACTTTGATAAACTTAAAGAGACTTGGGCACTTTGTAAACTGTATAAAGAAGGAAGTGCAAGCTTAGGAGAGGAAGAGTGTGTACTCTCTCTTATTAAAGATTATTGTGAAAGACTTCAAAGCAGCAAAAGAGGACATGCTGAACTTACTTTTACTGATGTTGCAGAGCTTGCAGTAGATATTTTAAAAACTAACAAAGCGCTTCGCTCTTATTATAAGAATAAGTTTAAGTTCATCATGATTGATGAATTTCAGGATAATAATAGCCTTCAAAAGAACCTCTTATACCTACTTGGTGAAAAGAGTGAGCAACTTTTAGAGGATATTCCCACCTCTCAGGATCTGGATGGCAATAAATTGTTTTTCGTAGGAGATGAAAAACAATCTATTTATAGGTTTAGAGGTGCTGATGTTTCTGTCTTTAAAGCGTTATCGGGAGAATTAGAAAAAACAGAAGGTGCAGTATTATCGCTACAGACTAACTATAGAAGTGAGCCTCTTATAATCGAGCATACTAACGAGGTCTTTAAAAAATTATTCATAGGTGATAAACCTTATGATGCTACTTCTCAAGGGGCTCTTACTCGCAGTGCTACTGAGGGTCTTACTCCTTCAATAAACCTAGCTCTTGCTGAGATTAAAGAAGAGAGTGACACTGAGGAAGAAAAGGATGAAGAGGAGCTTTCTGATGCCTTATCGGAAGGAATCTACATAGCTCAAAAGATTATAGAAATATGTACCACTGAAAAATATAAGATTAAAAAAAACAAGTGTCTTGTAACACCTACTTGGTCAGATATCGCTATTCTGCTTCGTACCGGTGGGAACCAGATGAATTATGAAAAGGCGTTACGCTCCTTCGGTATTCCTTATGAAGTTGAGGAATCACGCTCGCTAATGCTAGAAGCTATTGCATCCGATTTTTATCAAGCGCTGCAATATTTAATCTACCCAGAAGATAATTCAGCTCTCGTCTCTTTAGCACGCTCTCCTTTTATGAGACTAAAAGATAGTTCTATCTTTGCTTATGCTAACTTAAAAGAGGGCGAAAGT
Organism: uncultured Spirochaetaceae bacterium; assembly: GCA_964470795.1. Classification (GTDB taxonomy): domain Bacteria; phylum Spirochaetota; class Spirochaetia; order Sphaerochaetales; family Sphaerochaetaceae; genus Bullifex. The sequence continues at coordinate 1,330 of CAYYEN010000108.1, forward strand.
TTAGAAAACGTTTTACCACAAGAAGAGTGGGAAAAGGTAATGTTGTTCAAGGCTAATTTTGAGGAGGCAAGAGAGCTTGCAAAGACTACTAAACTGACTTCTTTAATCGATTACCTCTATTATGATTGTGGCTATTATGCCTTTTTACTTGCTAATGTAAAATATCATTCTTATTTAGAAAACTTTGATACTATTTGGGATTTAGCTCGTAACTTTGAAATTGAAGGACTATCTCTTGCTCGCTTTGTGGCATATTTAAGAGAAATGCTCTCCTCAAGTGATAAGCTATTAAAAACTCCTGGTTGGTTTGAAGTTCAAAATGCTGTTCATATTATGACAGTTCATAAATCGAAAGGCTTGGAGTTCCCAATTGTTTTTCTTGCAAATGCGGGGTCGAGGAAGAATAATCAAATCAAATCGATTGTCTTTAAAAGTCCTTTTGGGCTAGTCTCAGACCTCGCCTCTGTTTCTTATAGAAAGATATTGAAGGATGAAGAGGATGAGAAATATCAAGCAGAGTTATTAAGAGTATTATACGTTGCAATGACTCGAGCAGAAACTCACTTGTTTATCTCTGGTAAAATGGATTTATTAAAATCTGGAGAGATTGATAAAAGAAGTGCGACTTCTCTCTTAGGATACTACTTATCAGCTATTGGCTATGATTTCAATACTAAAAGCTCACTATTACCGGTTAACATCAGTCATTATCCTAAATTGGTTGAAAGTGATTTAAAGTTTAACAACTTAAGTGTCGATACTGCCTCTTTTGCCTCTTGGGTAAATAATTATAAGAGCTGTGATTTTGCGCCACGCCGTGTCAAATATAATGCTTCAAGCCTTGAAACAGAGCTTTCTTTAACCTCTGGAGAAAAGCTATCAATATTATCTTGTGATGATATTATCAGTGAAAAGAACTTAATGACAGACTTTGGTACCTACTGCCACTTACTTGCAGAAAAGCGAATAAATAGAGAAGAAATTACCTCTTTAAGCTTTTCTAATTCAGCCTTAAGCGAGGCGGAAAATAAGAGGGTAGATAAAGATGCTTTACTCTTAATAAATAACTTATTTAGTAATGACTACTTTTGTGATTTGTTAAGCCTTGGAAAAGCTGAAAGCGAAGTTCGGTTCTTCATGCCTTATAAAGAAAGCCTTTTAGAAGGTGTTGCAGATTTAATAATCTCTTCAAAAGACTTTACCTTAGTTCTCGATTACAAAACAGATAAGGAACGCATTAAAGATAATCATAAAGCACAAGTGTTAGCTTACTTAAAGGCTATTAAACAGCTTTATGGTAAGAAGAATACTTATGGCTCTCTAATCTACTTACGAGAGGTAAAAAAAGAAGTTATCTGGGATGAAGAAGGTAAGGAAGTGGAGTTGATTTAAAAGTTAGGGTACTTCTTAATTACTAGAAAGTACCCTAATGTTACAACTTACAGTAAATCAATTGCTTCTTTCATTCTATTTAGGGCAAAGCTTACTCTTTCTCTGCTTGTCCCGTAGTTGAAACGAATAAACTGACCATATTCAGGTCCAAACCAAGTACCATCATTAAAACATAGTCCTGCTTGAGTTCCGAAGAAGTGTGATAACACAGCTTCGTTAGGAAATAGGGTAGGATTCTTCTCTTTAAAGGCTAAGACCTTGTCCATTATCTCTTTGCAGTCAATAAAACAAACAAAGGAAGCTTCTGCATTAGTAAGCTTAAGAGAGGGTAGCTCTTTAGCAAGATAGTCTTTAATAAAGTTCTTGTTCTCTTCAAGGTATGTGCAGAGTGCTCTATTGTGGTCTAAGCTGTTAGAGTAAGCCGCTTTTCCTATTTCTAAAGCAAAGTAGCCAGGAGAGGTTAACCACAATCCTTCTTGTGCTTTTTTAAAACTATCAAATAGGGCTTTTGACGAAAAGACTGCCATACCAAAATGCTCGCCTGCCACATTAAAAGTTTTAGAAGGAGCAAAGAAGGTGATGCAATCTGCATTAATTTCTTCATTTACTAAACCCATCGGGTAGTGTGTAATACTTGGGTGGGTTAAATCTGCATGAATTTCATCACTGATCACAAGTTGTTTTCGCTCTTTTGCTGTTTTAAGGACAAAAGCGAGCTCCTCTTTACTAAAGACAACACCTGATGGGTTATGTGGTGAGCAGAAGAGTATTATTTTAGCGTCCTTACTATCCTTTAAGAAGCGTTCTTTATCGAGGGAAAAACTACCGTTAGAATAAGAGAGAGGAGAGGGAATAAAGCGCCTCTCAAGATTATCCACAATAGTGTGAAACGGACGATAGCAAGGAGTTGGAACATAAACTCCATCTTTCTTAGCAGAGAATACACTTACTGCTAAAGCAATTCCATGAAGCATTCCTTGAGTGTAAGTAGTTAAGTTTTCATCAATTACATAATTATGTCGCTGTTTTACAAATTCAGCAAAGAGAGGAACTAGAGAATCTCCGTCCTTTGGATAACCTACAACTCCAAATTCTGCTGCGTTATTAATAGCTTTATTAATTGCTGAAGAGGTTTCAAGATCCATATCTGCAACCCAAAAGGGAAATGCGTTTTCATTACCACAAATCCCTTTTATAGCTTCTTTATCCCATTTGACACTATTGGTGTTACTTCTGTTAATTGCATTGTCAAAATTATACATATTATCCTCTATTCTTTATCCAATTACACATTGCCTGAGTATCTTCATCACTTACATTTATGTTAGTAACGATACGACCTTCATTTCCCTCTGCAAGGATTAAGAAGCCGTTCTGCTTAAACTCTTCAACTACTTTAGTAATCTCTTCGTTTAAGGTTTTAAAGAAGATAATGTTCGTGCCTAGCGTTGTGACTTTTGCCCAATTAGTTTTGTTTAACGCATCAGCTATCGCTTTAGCATGCTCATGATCATCTTTTAATCTATCTACATGGTTCTCTAAAGCATAAATACCAGCTGCGGCTATTATACCGATTTGTCGCATTCCACCGCCAAGCATCTTTCGATAAGTACGCGCTTGTTCGATGAATGCTTTATCTCCTGATAATAAGCTACCGGCAGGGGAGCCTAAACCTTTAGATAAACAAAAGGTGATATCATCAGCGCAAGATGCCCATTCTTTAACAGAAATTCCTGTTTCAACTTGAGCATTAAAAATACGAGCGCCATCTAAGTGAACTTTTAAGCTGTTGTTTTGAGCTATCGTGTAAATCTCTTTCATTGTATTAATGGGATAAACTAAGCCAGAGGTGGTGTTTTCAACTTCAATTAAACTTGGATAAGACATGTCGTAGGAGTGTGGATGAATGAAAGACTGAAGTTTATCTACCTCAATAATTCCATTATTGCAAGGAACAATGGTCGGAAGCGTTTGAGCAATAGCGGAAACTGCACCAATTTCATGAATTACAATATGTGATTTTCTACTGGTTAATACTTCTCGGCCTCTTCCTCCCCAGATCATTAAAGAAAGAAGATTACCCATACAACCAGAAGAGACGAAAAGGCTTTCCTCTTTTCCTGTGAGTTAAGCACCCATTTTCTCTAGTATATTAACTGTCGGGTCTTCATTGTAAACATCATCACCAACTTCAGCATTAGCCATAGCTCTTCTCATACCATCTGTTGGTTTAGTAATAGTATCTGAACGAAAATCAATCATTATTCTGCCTCCTTAAGCAAATTGAGTAATGAGAAGAAGGTTGGGAAAGTGACATCTACAGCCTTTTCCTCATCAATTGTAATCGGTTCTATTGAATTGGCAGAGCATATTGCCATTGCCATTATTATTCTATGGTCTTCATAGCCTTTAACAAAGCCGCCATGTACAACACCTGTTGGATAAATTATTAAAGAATCTGGAGTGTCTTCACACTTTACTTGTAGCGATGTTAAATTCTCTTTCATTACAGCGATACGGTCTGTTTCTTTTATTCGAGCATTTGCAACATTTTCAAGATAAACCGGCTCTGTTGCATAGGCCGCAGTTACTGCAAGGGCTGCAATTGAATCGGGAATAGCATTAAGATCAAAATGTCCGCCTTTAAGTACTTTTGGCCCTTTTACAGTCACACTTGTGCCTTCCCAACTAACAAGGCACCCCATTTTTTCTAAAATAGTGAGTACCTCTTTATCACCTTGACTATCCTCTTTTACTAAGCCCTCTACTGTAATAGTACTCCCTGTAAGGGCTGCAAGGCAGAAGAAGAAGGTAGCTGAGGAGTAATCTCCTGGGATGAAATCGTTAAAAGGCTTGTAATGTTGTTTAGGATAGATTTTATAGTGGGCTAAATCATCACTGTTTTCATACTTGATGTTTTGTTTATCCAGCCAGGAAAGCGTCATTCCCACATAAGGCTTTTCGTATAATAGAGGGCAATCGATAGTACTTTCTTTTGCTGCTAAAGGAAGAGAAAGTAAGAGCGAAGAAAGATATTGGCTCGTTTTACATACAATAGAACACGCTCCGCCTTCAAGCTTTCCTTTAAAGGAGAGTGGTAAATGTTCTCCTTCTTCTACTAACTCAACTCCTAACGCTTTATAAGCGTCAACAAGGGGTGTTATAGGACGCAGAGAGAGCTGTTTATCACCCGCTAGGGTAAAGGGGGAATTAAGGCTAGCAAGCAGTCCTAAGCAAAGATAGAGGGTTGTTCCACTGTTACCACAATCGAGAGTTGGATTGTTTTCAAGTTTTAAGTTTGTACTATCGACTGTTAGAACATTAGCTGAAGGGTTAAAAGTAAAGAGGACTCCACAAGAGGTAAGTATTTTTATTGCAGATTTCGTATCTTCAGATTGTAGAGGATTTTTAATATAAGAAATTCCTTTAGCAAAAGCTGCAATTAAGAGTGCCCTAATTGTATGGCTTTTAGAACTAGGAATAGTAATTGTTCCAGAAGGTTTAAATTTAGATAGTGTTAACATGTATTTGTTATAACTAATTAGAATGAACAATGCAAGAAAAATAGGTAAAAAAAGACCACTCACCGAAGTGAATGGCCTTTGTAAGTGAAAGAATCAACTATTTGAGGTAGATGTTCTTGGTCGGGTGGTAATCCATAGTGTTGGAAGTCCAACCGCCCCACTTGTTAGTATCGATGAGGTTCTGTGAAACATAGTAGTAGAAAGGAATGATACCTTGATCTTCGTTGATTAATGTATCTTCAGCGGTCTTGAGAACGCCCATTCTGTCTTCCCCAGCTTCCATTCTAGCACCTTCGTTGATGAATAAGTCGTAAACGTCGTTAGAATATTTACCACCGTTCATACCAGCGCCAGTAATGAACATATCGAGGAAGGTGTTAGGATCTTGATAGTCTCCTACCCAACCAGCTCTAGCAACATCGAAGTTTCCAGCGTTTCTGTCAGAAAGGTATGTAGCCCATTCTTCGTTGATAAGTTCACAGTTGATGTTGAGGTTTTCTTTCCATTGTTGTTGAATAAATTCAGCAATCTTCTTGTGAGCATCATTTGTGTTGTAAAGAAGTTGGAATGAAGGGAAGCCTACACCATTAGGATAACCAGCTGCAGCAAGGAACTTTTGAGCAACTTCTGGATCGTACATTTCGCCTTCAGCAGGTTGTAATGCTTCGTAACCAGCCATGTCAGGTACAATGCCCCAAGCAGGAATCTGGCCAGCTTTAGTTACTTGTTCAACTAATGCTTCACGGTCAACTGCATAAGCAAGTGCTTTTCTTACATTAGCATCGTTGAAAGGTGCTCTTGTATTGTTGATTGTGTAGTAGTAAGTAGAAAGTTGTGGAGCTACTTGGAAATCTTCTCTCATCATGATGGAATCGAGTTGATCTTGAGGAGCTGAAGTATCCCAGTCGAGTTCGCCTTGTAAGAACATGTTGTAAGATGTGTTGGTGTCTTCAATAGGGTAGAAGATAACTTTGTCAAGTTTAACTGCATCAGCATCCCAGTATTTGTCGTTCTTAACAGCAACGATTCTGGATTGTGGTGTCCACTCTTGGAGAATGTAAGGACCGTTACCAACAAAGTTTTCTGGTAAAATCCAGTTAGCACCGAATTTTTCAATAGCATGTTTTGGAACAATACCGAAAGAATAGTGGCCAAGTGCACCAATAACATACGGAAGAGGTCCAATTAAATCCATTTGGAAGGTTGATTCATCAAGAGCTCTGATTTGAACTGCAGATGCATCAGCTGCTCCTGAGTTATATTCATCAGCACCAGCTAAGAACATACATGGGAACCAAGCATATGGAGAAGCGGTTTCTGGAGCAAGTTCTCTAAGCCATGAGTAAACAACATCATCAGCTGTAATCTTTACACCATCAGACCAGTAAGCTTCACGAAGCTTGAAGGTATATTGTGTGCCATCTTCAGAAACTGTCCAGCTTTCAGCAACACCAGGAATACCATCAGCGGTAACTGGGTCAGAAGCAATAAGTCCTTCAAAAAGAGTTTCGAAAATTCTGTGTTCTGGAACACCTTGAATCTGTGATGGGTCAAGGGATTCAGGTTCTGCACCGTTGTTAATTCTAAAAACGATTTCATCAGACTTAGCAGGTTCAGCAGCCTTTACAGGTTCAGCAACTTTTGCTGGTTCTGCAACCTTAACTGGCTCAGCAGCTTTAGCCGGAGCTGCAGCTTTAGCTGGAGCTGCAGTTGCAACTGGTTCAACTTTAGCTTCTTCTTTCTTGCCACCGCAAGATACAAGAACTAAGCTAACGAGAAGAACGCTCATAAGTATGGTCATAAATTTTTTCATATTTCCATTAATCTCCTTCATTAAAAGTATGTAGTTGAAATAAGAATAAAGTAAAAATTCGCATTTAGCAAGTT
>CAYYEN010000109.1:0-8118 GCA_964470795.1 uncultured Spirochaetaceae bacterium
GCAAATATCTAAAGAAATCTATGAAAGTGCTGTTGTTGATGGTGCTAACTATTTTCAAATGCTCAATCGTATAACAATACCACTTGTGTCTCGTACCACTGTTCTTTGTTTGATTTTGCAAGTTATTGCGTCCTTTAATGTATTTGGACAAGTTTATGTAATGACTGGTGGTGGACCTGCGGGGTCTACCCGTGTACTGGTTCAGTATATTTATGAAACAGGTTTTAAGTATTACAAGATGGGTTATGGGGCTGCCATGAGTTACATCTTATTTGTAATTATTCTAATCATTTCAGTAGCGCAGTATGTAGTACTAAATAGGAAGGAGTACTAATTATGAATAACTATACTTTAAGTCGAAAAACTAAGAATGTAATATTCAGAATAATTGAACTCTTCTTTATCTTTATTTGGGTTTTCCCTCTTATTTGGTTGGTAATTACTTCGCTTAAGCTAGAAAATGAAGTAGTGACTAAAACCTTTACTTTTTGGCCCCCAAACCCCACCTTTGCAAACTATACAAAAGCGTTTACTTCAACAAATATCTTATCTTGGCTGAAAAACTCGGTTATTATCAGTACTGTTGCTATGTTGTTAACAATCGCTGTCGATTGTCCCATTGCTTATGCGTTTGCAAAGATTAAATTTAAAGGACGAAATATATTGTTTTGGTTGGTAATGGCAAGTATGATGGTGCCTTTTCAAGTTTTGATAGTCCCTCTCTATTTGCAATTTAATAAATTTGGTCTGGTAAATACCTTAACAGCTGCAATACTTCCGAGAGTGGCACTTCCAATTGGTATATTCATCTTAAAGCAGTTTTATGAAGAAATACCAATAGCTCTAGAAGAAGCGGCTTTTATCGATGGCGCAACACGTTTTAGAATCTTCTCAACGATTATAATACCACTAGGAAAAGCCGCAATGACTACAGTCATTATTCTTTCCTTTATCAATGCCTGGAATGACTTCCTTTGGCCTTTAATTGTAATTAATGATACAATTAAGTATCCAATTACAGTAGGGATAGCAAACTTTCAAGGAACTCACGGTACTCAATATTCCTTAATTATGGCAGGTGCTGTAATTGCTTCCTTGCCTCAGTTGATATTCTTCTTAATCTTTAGAAGAAAGATTATTGATGGTATCGCAATGACAGGTATAAAAGGATAAAACATGGCAATAGATGTTAAAATAACAGATGATTATCTGAGAATAATTCAAACAGGAGCTCGGGTAACTAAACTAAAGATAAAACTAACTAAAGAAAGAGAGGAGCTTTCCTCTCTTATAGAAGGTGGTAATCTTGCCTTTTACTATAGGTTTTGTACCTCTTTTATAAAACTTAAGTTTCAAGAAATAGGGAAATTAGTTGTTATCGATACAGAAGAAACTCTTGAAAGTGGTGTAAGAGTTGAATATGTTTTTCATCCTGAGTTTGAAATGAGCCAAAGTGATATCTTCATTCCAAGCATTTGGTACAAAGACAACAAAGAAGGCTTGGGTAGCTTTCCTAAAGCTTCCCTTGCTCCCTTTTGGAGCTTTGATGAATCTCGAATGAGTATTCCCTCTCTTATTGAGTTGTCAGATGGTAATAATCATCTAATAGTTGCAAAGAAAACAGCTAATAGTTTTGATCACAAAGCGTGTTGTGGCTGGAGAGATGAAGAGTTATACCTTGCGCGCCCATCTGTAGAAACACCGTACTCTTATTGTGGCAAGAAGAGCTTAATCAAGAATGAAGCGCTTGTGTATACCACAAAAGAAGAGTGTGTAACTCAGCGCTTATATTGCTTTAACCAAAGCTTTAAAACACCCTTAGAAGCTTATGAGGAGTTTGTGAAGAACTATAATAGGGTTGAACGAGTTAGCTTTAGCTCTGATTTACCTTGGGAGCAATATGCAGTTTCTAAGTTAACTCGACTCTTAAATCTAGTGCAAAAGGATGGCTATCTATTAATGGGAGAAGGTAATGGGGATGAGCAAGAGGTGTATGAATACACTTCAGCCTCCTTCTTGGTAAAATCTATAGAAGCGGCGGCTTGCTTTGCTACAACACCTTCCTCTATTTTTACTTACCCTTGTGAAGAATTAAGAAAAGCTCGTTTAAAGGCCTCTGTTAGGCTGGGCTTTAAAGATGATGAGCATCTGTTAGTAAATATTGCAATTAAGATTGGTAACTACTTTTTGCAGTATGAGGATAATGGTCGCTTTCAAGATTGTGTTAACATAAAAACCGGAGAAAACGGTGGCTATTTAGGAATAGGGGAGCACCCTGAGTTTCAGTATCTCATAAATGCTCGCTGTAATGGGGAAGCAATGAAAGCCTACTTAGCTTTGTATTCGGCCCTAAAAGAGAAGAGTATCGATAAACCAGAGTTCTTAGAAATTGCAAAACGGGTTGCTGTGTTTTATCTAGAAATTCAACTTTCAAACGGTTCTTTTGGGCGTTGGTGGTCAAAGAGTGGCAAACCTGAGAATATTCAAGGTACAAATGGGGCTTATATAGTCATCTTCTTAATCCAACTTCTAAAGATGTTAGAGGAGGAAGATAGTCTTTATGAAAGAGTAAAGACAGGAATAAGAAGGGCAATGAGCTTTTATAAACAGCTTATAGAAGAGGGCCTCTTTTATGGCGATACCTTAGATGCGGACTCCTCTGATAAGGAAGCCGGGGTCGTATTGTTAGACTTGATGCTCACCTATGCTGAGTCTTCTCACGATACAAGCGCATTAGAACTTGCACATATTGCGTCCCAATTTGTACTTACCTGGATATGGCAAGTAGATTGTGTGTTTAAAAAAGACTCACCACTCGATAAAGAACAGTTTCACACTGCAGGGCTTTCTGCAGTCTCTATCGCACATAATCATTTAGATTTTTATGGCATGCTAATAGCAACACTATTCTTGCGGTATGCAAAACTTACAGGTGATAACTTTTATAGAGAGCAAGCCTCTTTGATGCTTAACGCCTCAAAACAGCTAATAGCAAATTCTAAGAATCTTTTAGGACGAAGTGAAAAGTTTGTAGGTTGGCAACCAGAGCAGATAAACCATACTAATTGGGATTACTTTAATAATAGTGAGAATATGAATGGCACCTATGCAATAGATATCAGCTGGGTTAATGTATTGGGTTATAGCGCTTATTTGTATTGTGCTAAGAATAGTGACGAAGATTTAAAATGAGAATTAGTATTACTTCTTTAAACTTGTGGAATACTGAACACCTTGAAAAGCGTGCTGAATGTTTAACTTCTTTCCTAAGGACTTATAAATCTGATATCTTTTGTTTTCAAGAGATTAGACCTGAATTAATTACCTTGATAGATTCCGCTTTACCAGAATGGGAGAGGGTTGTTACTACTCTTCCAAATTGGAATTATGAAAGTAATATCTATTATAAAAAGGAAATGTTTACTTTACTCGATTATACCCTTACCTCACTAGAAATGCCCGAAAAGTTAAGAGGGTTATTTACTATAAAATTAATGGTAAAGGAAAGTGGAAAAGAATTATTCGTCAACACTGTTCATTTCACCCACCAAGGAAATGCTGATGAACTTAGAACTGGTATGCCTTATCGTCCAAAAGAAGCACATCTTGCAGCCCTTAAACTCAAGGAAATGGTAACTAACCAACCTTGCCTTCTGACTGGGGACTTTAACGACCCTCTGCAACCGGCAAGAATTCTAAATGAAGATGTGGATCTTTTAGAAGTCTTTACTTCTTTAGGCCTTCCCTCTCCTGTAACCTTTCCTTGTCCTTATCTGTCGGAGGAAAACTATTTAGTAGAAGCTATAGATAAGATAATGTACAAAAATTGTACACCTCTTATGGCCTCTTCTCCTCACTTTTATATTCCGGGAGGCGTATTATCTGATCATTGGCCGGTTATGGCTATGTTTGAACTCTTTTAAAAAAAGAGTAAGGCAAGTACTACCGTAATAATTCCTGAAAAAGTTAGTGCAACGGAAGATAGTGCTCCTTGCTTTTCACCAAGCTCTATAGCTTTGCTAGTGCCAACAGCGTGAGAAGAAGTACCAATTGCTATTCCTTGAACAATTTCAGAGTTGAAGTGAAAGAGCTTAATAAGTAGAGGGGCGAGGATGTTACCACTAACTCCTGTAACAATTACAGCAAGGACGGTAATTGCACCAATTCCTCCACTTGCGGTAGAGACTGAAAGCGCTAATGGTGTTGTAATACTCTTAGGAAGAAGGGACGAAATAATAACCTCATCAAGGTGTAATAACTTGCAGCTAAAGTAGACAATTAAGAGAGAGGACGTACTGCCCACAAGAGTTCCAATTATAATAGGTAGTAAATTATCTTTTATTAGCGCTTTTTGTCGATAGATAGTAATTGCTAGCACCGCAGTGGCCGGGGAGAGAAACATATTAATGATATCACCACCTTCGTTATAGGAGGAGAGTGGTATCTTAAAAAGGGTTAAAATAGAGATAATTATCACATATGAGATTAGCAGTGGATTAAAGAACGCACTTTTTGTTTTCTTGTTTAAAAATACTCCAATTGCATAGGCGACAATTGAGATGGAGATTCCAAAGAAAGGGGAGGTAAAGACTTCACTTAGCATTTTTCATCCTCCCCTGTAGTTTGATAACCAGTGTTACAGTTAAGCCTGTAATAAAAAACACGAGAATGGTAGAGATGATTACGATGAGCAGAAACTGCCACCAAATTGCTTTTATTACAGCAACATGTTCAATTACTTTAACACCTGCGGGGATAAAGAAGAACGCCATGTTAGAAAGGAGGAAATCACTCTTTTCTTTGATGTTATCTATTTTAAGAATTTTGGTTTCTAGTAATAAGAAGAGTAATAGGAGTGCTATTAGAGGAGAAGGAATAAAAATTGGCAAAACTGCGCTGATAAGTTCACTAACAAAGCAGATTGAGAAAATTATAGCTATTTGATAAAGAATTTTCATAACTCTAAACTTATCAGAATATTGAATAATGAAAAAGTAGGTATTCTATATTTGAAATGTTATGTTAATATGTTGAGAGCATAGGAGTAATAAATGGATAAAGAACAGTTGTTATCAAAGGTTAAGCACTTTGTTTTAGATATGGATGGAACCTTCTACTTAGGAGATAAAATACTAGCTCGTAGTTTAGAGTTCTTAAAAAAGGTTGAAAGTAGTGGAAGAGATTTCATTTTCTTTACTAACAACTCTTCTAAAAGTCCGCAAGTATATATAGAAAAACTTAAAAAAATGAATTGTATTATCGATAAGAGCCAGATTATGACAAGTGGGGATGTTACTAAAGAGTATCTTGATACCTTTTACAAAGGAAAGAAAGTTTATTTAGTTGGAACTCCAGCCCTTGAGGAAAGCTTTAAAGAGGATGGTATTACTTTAGTAGAAGAGGGTGCAGATCTTGCAGTCCTCGGTTTTGATACCACACTAACTTATGAAAAGCTAGTAAAACTTTGTAATTATATAAGAGAAGGAAAACCCTATATTGCAACTCATAAAGATATTAACTGCCCGGTAGAGGGTGGCTTTATTCCTGATGTTGGCTCTTTTTGTGCCTTAATCTCTTTATCCACTGGAGGCGCAGAGCCTAGAGTTTTGGGTAAACCTAATCGTGAAACGGTTGATATGATAGTTGCTAAAACTGGTTGGAAGCGGGAAGAAATTGCCTTTGTAGGGGATAGAATATATACCGATGTTGCAACCGGGGTAAATAATGGCGCAATAGGATTATTAGTACTCTCTGGAGAAGCTGATATGAATACGGTACGAGAGTCTGAAGTAAAGCCTGATGGTATTTTTAGTGATTTAGGAGAGATAGGAGACTACCTTAAGTAAACAGATAAGAGAGAAAGATTTTTACATTTTCTTTACGGTGGCTAGTGGAAGGGATGAAGAGGTAGTATGATACATCTTGTGGTTTGTCTTTAAGAAGTCTTGAAGAGTTAAGATTAACAGCAAGCGCTTTTTGTTCCCCATTTCCATCTTTTCCGTAAAGAAGTTCATAATTTGAGGTATCGTTTGGTAAATATGTAGTGATGTCTTCAAAGGTAACACCTGTAGAGTAATGCTCAACTAAGCTTTGGGTGGTGACAAGAAAATCGAGTTCGTGAGCGGCAATATAAGCAACTACTTTACTAGCACTCGCTGTTGTGTAGTCCTTACTGGAGCCAGGAACTATATAAAGGCCATCTTCAAAGACCACTTTACCTTTTTGATTTAATTGGGCTTTATACTCTTTTTGAATTTGTGGGGCTGGAAAGTAGTTATTATCATCATTGGTAAAGAAACCTTGAAGTATTATATTTGATTTTCTTTCTATTAAAGCATCGCAAACTACTGTTATAATGAGCAAGATTAACAATGTAAGTAATATAGGGTGGCTCGGTTTCTTTTTCATAATTTAATATAATAGAGCAAGAGGAGAATAAAAGAAATGGGAATATTTAATCCTGAAAATAAGTTTTGGATTTTTATGGAGAAAATAACTAATCTCTTTTTTCTTGCCTTACTTTGGCTTTTGTTTTCCCTTCCTCTAATAACAATAGGCGCTTCAACTGTTGCGTGTTATCAATTTACCTTAAAGCAGATAAAAGATGAGGAGGGGTATTTGTTTAAATCTTTCTTCAAAGCTTTTAAGACTTCTTTTTTTCAAGCAACACTAGTCTGGATTGTTACTTTATTGGTGATAACCTTCTTTTATTATGATTATTTTCTGTTGTTTAATATGCCATCTTTGAAGAGTTTTAGAATCTTTTTATTTGCTATAATTAGCTTTTTAGCAATTATTACGACAATTGTTCTAATATACCTTTATCCCATAATTGCGCTTTATAAAGTTAAGTTGAAGAAAGCTGTTAAAGATTCGCTAATTATGGGGTTACAACATCCGTTGGTTACTATTATCTTAATTTTAATAGCGGCTTTGGTGGTTACAGCAATTTATTATCTGCCACCTTTTTTTATTTTCTGGTTAATCTTGGGAATTTTTAGCTCTTCTTTTTGCTTTCGCTATGTGTTTAACACCTACGAGGAGGAGCTGTAGTAGTTCTAACTATTAGTTTGCAGTCGAACTCTACATGGGTGGTCGAGTGAATATCATCCGTGCTAGAGAGCCGCTCATGCATTAAGTTAAAAGCGGTAGTTCCTTTATTGTTGATGAAATGCTCAATCGTGGTAAGTCCAATATTTAAGAACTTAGAAGGGTAGATATTATCAAAACCGCAAATGCTATAATCTTCAGGAATTTTATAACCTTGGCTAATGAGTTCATCCATTATTCCATAGGCGATCATATCGTTGATGGCAACAATAGCGGTTGCTTCTTTTTTATGCTTTATGAAATCTTTGGCAAGGTTTTGACCAATGCTATGCTCTATTTCAACATTATCTATTTCTGTTTTATAACTAACTTCGCGAGTTATTACATCCACTGTTCCCTCTGGACATAATTCTGAATAACTGGTTTGAAGACCATTGAGTCTAAAGACACGAGAGGTATGCTCTTTATTTAGCGTGGTTGATAAATAAACTATTTTTTTATGACCTAATTCTATTAGATGTTGACCTAACATATAGCCTGCTGAAAAGTTGTTTACATCTACAGTATCTAAATTGACAGCACTTCGTTTGTCTCCTACAACTATTACTGGCTTTAAAGCAGAAAGGCTTTCAACTAATTCTGGTTGTTGAGGAATCATTGCAAAGATAACCCCTTTTACATTGTACTGTTTTGCAAGGTTAATTATGCGTTTTTCTCTATCCTTTGACCAATAAGTGTTACAGATGGAAGTATCCCAACCAACTTTTTCAGCAGCACTTTCCATTCCTTGCAATAAGGTTGCAAAGTATGGGTTTATAACAGACGGACAGACTATGAGGATTAAGGGAGGTTGTTTTCTACTTTGTTTTGATATGTAACCTAGCTCGTTAGCAACTTTTTCTACTTTTTCAATTGTCGCTGAGGGAAAACGTTCAATTTGTTTTCCGGCTAAAATCATACTAATGGAGGCTGTGGTAAGCCCTGTAAGTTTTGCGATATCACTTAAAGTAGGTTTCATTTTAAATCTCCTCTAAATTTATTAAACAATATTAAGCAGTATTTGTAAAG
>CAYYEN010000110.1:0-8100 GCA_964470795.1 uncultured Spirochaetaceae bacterium
TTGTTTACATATATAACTTAAGACATATTAAATATTGTGTCAACAAAAATAACAAAAAAATCTAATTATATCACATATACATTATATTGTACATATTTTAACTGTTTTTAATAGAATGATATGACAAATAAATAACTATTTTAATAAATAACTCACAGCTTACAACCGAAACTACTAACGCATATCAAACATTTTTTACTAACTTATGACAGTATCAAAGTAATTTATATCTTGACCAAATGATAAAAAACAATCCTTACGAGACATTTCAAAACCAGATTAAGATTCATCCTCTCTCCACCCTTCCTAAAGAAATAAAATACGATCTGACTTTTTCCAAATCAAAAAAACAACCTTGAGGCTTTCTTTTTGGGCAAAAAAAATTGCTGCTACCGAAGGGCAACAGCAAGTATTTTATATCAATTCTTAATTAAGCGCCTGTTACAACCATTGTGATTGTTGCTTTGTATTCACCAGCACTAGCTGCACTTGCATCGTAGTTAAGAGTGAAAGCTTCTGAGATAGCTCTTAAGTTAGCTGTTTCAGCGTTGGTGATAAGCTCTAAAGCGGATGCTGCATCGTTATAAGCCTCAGAATTATTTAACTTTAATGTAATGGTATCTGTACCTTTAACTAAATCTGTATTGTAAAGTTTAACACTAACTGCTGCATTGCTATTTGTTCTTACTGACGCAAAGAATTTTGCACCATCTGCAATTACTTGTTCGCCTGTGATAAGAGTTAAAGCTGTTTTAGCATCTGTGTATTGAGCTTCTGTAAAACCATATTCTGAAATTTCTGCAACAGTTGTCTTTACTGCTAAGTCTTTATTTCCGTCAGCTGCGAACATTGGTGTGATAACTACTGCGATTAACATAAGTGCGATTAATAATTTTTTCATTTTGAATATCTCCATTTAATTGTTTGTTTCTTGTTTACATCTATAACTTAAGACATATTCAATCTTATGTCAACATAAATATTAAATATTTTTATTTATATCACTTATTCATTATATACGTGCGTATTTAACTGTTTTTAATAGAATGATATGACAAATAAGTTGCAATGCATAAGACAATATCATATTTTCTCATTAAAACTAGTTACATACCTCAAACATCTTTAAACAACTTATGTCAGCATATCAAAAATTTACCATTCAAAATATCTATATAAATAATTGCTTATTGATAATATAATCTAAGCATGTCAGTAATAAAAAATTTTTACAGAAAAGAAAGTCTAGAAAATCTAAACTCTACCGAGCAATTCAACAACTATATACATCAAGCAAAACTTAGATGGTGGGTGTTTGCTTTAATACTAGTAATAATAGTTTTATCCACTGCAGTATGGGCCACATTTGCTAAAGTTCCAAAAGTTATAACTTGCAGAGGGCTTATTCAAGAAAAGAATACTATTACTTGTTATCTTCCAACTGAAGATATCGCGTCTATTGGTAATATTAATGATGTAAAAGAAATCAAGATTAATATGTTAAGTACCGATGGGGTACTCACTTTTGAAGAAAATATACCTCTTTCTTATGGTGAAATTAGCGAATCTTTAAAAAGTGATTGGCTATTAAACAACTTAGTTACAGCCCCTTTCTCCTACCATGTTAAAATTAAAACTAATCCTAAAGTTGAAATCAACGATATTGGAACTATCTGTAATATTGCAATTGCAATAGGAACACAAGCACCTATTCACCTACTAACAAGATAAAAACTTATGAAACGTAATACTTTGAAAAAACATATCACCCCAATTATAATGCAGTCTGAAACTGAAGACTGTGGAGTTGCTTGCCTTGCCATGATCCTCGGCTCTTACAAGAAATTTGTATCTCTTGAAAGTCTTAGGCAAACTTGTAATTCAGGACGGGACGGTACTACTGCTTTACAGATTTGCAATACAGCTGAAATTTATAACCTTTCTACAAACCCCAGTTCTTGTAACCTTTCCTATTTAAAGAAGGATTGCACATATCCTTGTATCATACACTGGAATTTCAACCACTTTGTGGTCTTAGATGGATTTCTTGGCTCTAAAGCTATTATCAATGACCCTGCTAGAGGTAGAGTTATAATTAGTCCAGAAGAGTTAAGTAAATCCTTTACGGGAATCTGTATTGAATTCAAACCGAATTCACAGTTTAAACCAGAAGGAAAAAGGTGGAAACCAAAAGATTATATTATATCAGTTGTAAAAGCTAACTTCCCAGCAACTATACTATTAACCTTATCCGCTATATTAGCCTCTTTATCAGCAATCTTAATCCCTTTCTTTTATAAGTACTTTCTCGATTACCTTCTTACCGATAAGAACTCTAATACCAAATTGTTCTTCACCAGTTTAATCTTAGTTGCAATCTTTAGAACGGCAGCTAATGGTTTATTTGAAAAAGTCAGACGTTGGTATCAAAATAGCTTAAAGGCTACAACTACCATAAACTACATGAATCACTGTTTACGTCTTCCTCTCTCCTTCTTTTCAGGCCGTTATTCTTCCGAGCTCATTGCCAGAAGTGATGATAATGATTTCATTATTGACACCATTGCCCAGCAGTTAATAAGCACCTTCACTTCTGTACTATTGTTAGTTATTTACGCAATTATAATGGTAAGGTACAGCCTTTACATTTCACTACTATCTATACCTATAATTATCTTAGAAATGATCTGCTACTACTTTATTAATAAGTTCCAAAACCAAGTAATAGCTAAAACTTTCCAAGCAGAGAACAAAATAACTAGTACGACTATCAACGGTATTGAAATGATCGAAACCATAAAAGCTTTAGGCGCGGAAAATGGCTTCTTTACCAATTGGGCTGGGTTAAAGAGTCAAATCTTTAATACGAAATCTAAATATGCACATAATCAAACGTTAAATAGTTTCCTTCCGTCCTTCATTAATCAAATTGCAAATATCCTTATTCTTTCTTTAGGAATCTTTGCAATAGTTAAAGGCAATATGACAATTGGTACTTTGATGGCCTTCCAAGCCTTCTTCAGCAACTTCTTAACTCCAACTCAGGATATTCTAAGGAATAACAACAAGCTGAATAAACTTAACACTTTGCTTTCAAGACATATTGATATTAACTCTTATCCAGAAGATGAAGAACTTGAAAATGAAGAACTCGATTGTCCCGCTCTCCCAAGTGGTAAAATAGAATTAATCAACGTCACTTTTGGGTATTCTAAAAGCTTAGCACCTCTATTAACCAACTTCTCTCTTACTATTGAAAAAGGTCAAAAGGTTGCCTTTGTTGGACTCTCAGGCAGTGGTAAATCTACAATCTTTAAGTTAATTACTGGGCTTTATCAACCATGGAGTGGAAAGATTCTTTTTGATGGTAAACCTAGAAGTGCTTTCAACCACTCACAATTAATAAAAGCTGTTGCGGTCAGTGGCCAAGATAATATCTTCTTTAAGGATACTATTTCAGATAATATCAGCATGTGGGATGAGAGCATTAAACAAGAAGATATTATTAAATGTTGTCAAAAAGCATATATTCATGACTCCATCACACGACGTACTAGAGGATACTCAGAAATTATTACCGAACATGGTAAGAACTTTTCAGGAGGAGAATTGCAACGCATTGAAGTTGCTAGAATTCTTGCCTCTAAAGCTAATATCTTCCTTCTAGATGAAACCACCAGTGCACTGGATGCAAAGACTGAAGCGCAAGTACTTAAATCTATCTTTGAAAGAGAAGCTACTACTATAATAATTTCTCACCGTATTAGTGCGATTAAAGATGTTAATAAAATTTTAGTTTTCGAAAATGGAAAGATTGTCGAAGAAGGAACTCATAACTCACTCTTTAGCGCTAATGGGTTATATTCCAAGTTAGTAACCACGGAGTAAAGATATGGAAAAGAATAACCAAGACAATAAATATTTAAAATCTTCACTGTTTGAAATTGGAAAACTTTTTCGAAAGACGAAGCACACCATGGTCGACGAGGAAGGCCTTTTATACAATGCACGTAACAGTGTAGGAGAAATCTTCTCTTACTATAATATTCCTTTTAATCGTGATGATTTACAAATTAAAGATAAGATTTCAGATATCGATGCCATTATAAAACCAACTGGTTACTGTAAAAGAGATATTGTATTAGATGGAGAATGGTGGAAAGACTGCCAAGATGCTTTCTTAGGAAAAACAAAATCTCAAGAAATAATTGCCTTAATTCCTTATAAGCATGGATATCAATATTATGATTACAAACTCAGTAAGTATGTAATGGTCAATGAAGTAAATGCACAGGAAATAGAGCGTAAAGCTATGATGTTTTATCGTCCGCTACCCAATAGCGTCCCAGATAAAAGAACCCTTTACAAGTTCATCTTCTCATTAATCAATAAAAAGAGTTGTACGCTCTTTATTCTTTCAGCTCTACTTGTCACTTTAATATCACTCTCTATCCCATATATAAATACGATTATCTTCTCTTCTACAATTTTCACAAAAGAGAACTCTTTGATTTATTCCATTTTAATAATGTTTACCGCTTTAATACTGGTCTCAAGTATTTTTAGTTACATTAAGATATTCTTTCAAAACCAAATTCAGGAGAATTCCTCAAATTCCTTTAGCTCGGCCATGATGGCAAAGCTTATCAATTTGCCGACCTCCTTCTTTTCAAACTACTCTTCAGCTGAATTAAATACAATTCTTGAAAACTTAGCTCAGCTTCCTAATTTATTAATAGGAGCAGGTTGGTCCGCTATAATTGCGGTTATTAGTATATTAATTTATATACCTCAAATTATTCTTTATGCACCATCTCTACTCTTAGCCTCTTCAATTTATTTTGTTCTCCAAATCGCCCTTTCTGTGGTAGCTATCTACCAAGAGAAAAAGCTGATAAGCAAACAGCTTACTGCAGAAGAAAAACTTTATGCGATTAATCATAGTTTGCTTTCAGGTTTATCTAAAATTAAGTACTGTGGTGCTGAAAAGAGAGCGCTATCTAAGTGGTTATTTGAATATAGAGATAAAGTCGCTCTTGAACAGAACCCTCCCTTCTTAATTAAATACATTGATACAATAACAAAATTAACAACCTTTATTGGCTATTTAATTGTTTATTATATAGCCTTCACCTCAAAGTTATCACCCGCGGCTTTTATCGCCTTCTCTCTGGCCTACAGTCTTATCAATGCAATGCTTGTATCTGTTATCGGTTCAATTGAAGTACTTGCAAATATCACCCCTATTTTTGAGCACTCAAAACCATTTCTCAATACAAGCATCAGCAACACTAATAAAATCTATATTACCGACATTACCGGTAAAATAGAGTTTAACAACGTCTCTTTCACTTACCCTGGACAAACTAATAAGATTCTCGATAACGTCTCTTTAACCATTAATGCGGGCGAATATATAGCAATTGCAGGTAAGACTGGTATTGGAAAATCTACTCTCTTTAGATTAATTCTAGGCTTTGAACGCCCTCAAAGCGGTGCTATTTACATCGATGGTAAAGATATCAACAATATTGACCTCTCCTCACTTAGAAAGCACTTTGGAACAGTATTACAGAACAACAAACTACTTCCAGGTGATATCCTTTCCAACATCAAGATATCGAATCCATCAGTTTCAGAATCACAAGTCTGGAATGTCTGTCGTATTGCTAACTTCGATAAAGATATCAACGCTATGCCGTTTGGTCTTAATACCAACGTTGGAGAAAATGGTGGTAACTTATCTGGTGGACAAATTCAAAGGTTGATGATCGCTCGTGCCTTAATCTCAAATCCTTCTATTCTATTATTTGATGAAGCGATGACTGCTCTCGATTACAAATCACAGAAGAGTATCTCAGAAGCGATAGAAAGCTTACCTTGCACTCGTATTATCGTGTCCCATAGATTATCAACTATTAGACATTGTGACCGCATCATAGTACTCGATAAAGGCAAGATTGTAGCTAATGGAATATATGATGATTTGGAAAAGAATTCCCCAGAATTCCAAGATTTGATTAAGAAAAAAGAAGACTAGCCAAATCAGAATTTTTGATATACTATTGAATTAAGGGTATGAATATGAAGAAAAATGACAAATCATTCTTTAATCAAGCGTGCAACGCAGTTGCTTTAGATAAAGCAACACTAAGCGCCGTAGAAGGTGGAAAAACAGATTCTGTTACCCTCCGCCTTGTTGCTACTGTTGCTCCAAAGTTCCAAGCTATCCGTACTGCTAATGGAATTGCTGTTCAGTCAAATATTCCTTCAGCTGCAATTAGTACTCAAGAGTTTGGAAACGGTGCAATAGTCACAGTTACCGCTACTTGATTTTAGAAATGAACAATTGGGTGATATAGAACAATCTATATCACTTTTTTTTGCAAAAAAAAGACTGCAAAATTAATCACAGTCATTTCTTCTAATTTAAATATATCTCTATTTAGTACTTTGTACTTCAATTACAATGTCAGCTGCATAATCACCAGAAGGTAATAAGGTATCTTCTGGCCAGCTAGCACTAACATAAACTACGGTACTTCCATTAATTGGAGAGTTTACTGGAACTGTCAATCTAAAAGCACCAGGATCAGGAGTATCTACTTTAACTCCTACATTCTTAATTGCTTCATCTACGGTTGGGATGCTAAAAGAAATAGGTAAAGTATAGGAAGCTGTTTTACTCTGTAACTTCCACCCTTCTGATGAGAAGGTTACATTACATGAATATTCTTCAGGCTCGTTTCCAAAATAATCAGCTCTTAATACAATAACACCACCTACTACACCTAAATCGACAACTTGAACAGTATCAGAAGAAATATATGAAAATGTTCCCGTATTATTATAATCATAAGCGATTGCTAAGTTACCAACTAATTTTACATTAGAAGGTACTACAACACCTGAGTTACGAGGAACACCACCAACTAAGTTAATTTTAGTGGAATCAGATCCTGTTGTAGCCGCAAAAGCTGAATAGGTTAATATAACTAAAGAGAATATAATTATTAAATATTTTTTCATCTTGTTATCCTTGCAAGGAGATAACTACCCCTTACAATTAACATCTTATGACAGTAGTCTATATTAGTCAAGAGATTTTGCTGCATAAATCACTCTTTTTAAGAAGTTATTCAAAACACTTGTGTCATAGAACTTTAATAACCTCTCCTCCAAACTTCAAAAGGGTTCATCTTCAGCTTCAGCATTACATAAAGCATTCCTATCAAAAGCCCAAATAAATGCGTTATATGGGCAATTCCGTCATTTGCAAACTGACTTAATAGTTCTATACCAAAGTAAACTAATACAAGAACTGGAGCTTTTATCGGAATTATTCCAAACACATAAACAATTGAACGAGGATACAAACAAGAGAATAATAACAGCAAACCATAAATAGAGCCTGAGGCGCCTAAGAGTAAAGCATTCTGCCCACATAAGTAATAAAATACAAAACTACAGACTCCCGATAATATACCACAAAGGAAGTAAAAGGTTAAAAACTGTTTGGTTCCCAGTCTTCTTTCTACTTCTGTGCCAAACACATATAAAGCGAGCATATTAAACAGTAAGTGTGAAAAAGAGGCATGCATAAAGAAATATGTTATAAATTGCCAAAAGGCATGCTTATAGATAATCCAGGAAGGAGAGAGCGCAAGGTAATAGACAAAGGAAGGACAAAACATGTAAGTAAATCCAAATACAATAATATTGATAAAAACTAATGGTGTTATGGAATTACGATTAGAATACATATTTCTCCTTCATTTCTCAAAACTAAAAAAAAGCACCAGACGGAAAAAATGTGGGGTGGGAGAGAGGGATCCGTCTGATGCTGGTTTTCACACACATAAAATAAGGAGGTATGAAAAACTGTTGCTCTGTACTATTTATCTTGCAACAACCATGCCAAGTTATTCTATTTGGATAAATCTTTCACACATCACCTTAAAAAAGAATTGACGCCAACTACTTGACGTCAATTACACTAAAAAGGAGGTTTGAAAAAAACTATTGCTCTGTATATCTTCATGTTGCAAGAAGCGTGCCAACTCATTTTTTGCTATTTTAGGTACTTTTTTCACAATTATT
>CAYYEN010000111.1:0-4782 GCA_964470795.1 uncultured Spirochaetaceae bacterium
CAATAACTTCAATACTCTTTTTATCAATCTTGAATTCCATTAAATTCTCAGTTTGAGGAAAGAAGAAATCTTTAGCAGAACGTCTAGTATTTAGTCCCTTCGATAACTTTGCCCCTATGCTCCACGCTTTAAAGGTAGGAGCACCAGAGCCTAAATCTTGTGGAATATACACTGTATTAGTTTTTGAAAGTGCGCTAAACAACTTATCAATTTCATTTTCTTTAATACTAAGCATTCTCTTCTCCTCTCTTCATTACAATGCTAGGCTCAGCATCGGTTTTGGTATAAGAAGTAAGTGGGTATGGAGTCTCTAAATCACTACCTGCTTGGTAATCTCCATAAAGCTCATTGATATCCTTAATAAACTTTCTGTTGAGTAAATGTAATGGAATGTTTTGTGGACAGACTCTTGAGCACTCTCCGCAATCGGTACAACGCCCTGCTACGTGGAAAGCTCTAATGATGTGATACATATTCTCTTCAAAGCTATCGGAAGCACCTTTGTTAGATACTCCAGATTTCTCATTATCAAAAATACAATGTTCACAAGTACAAGCTGGACATACGTTCTTACAAGCATTACAGCGAATACATCTAGAAAGTTCTTTTCTCCAAAAAGCATAACGCTCATCACTGCTCATCTTCTCAAGACGCTCAACCATGTCAAAACGCTTTGAATCTTGAACTTCACCCTCTTGTCCGATCAACTCATCATAAAGTACATGCTTCTTGCTCTTACAAACTCTACAACGCTCAGCTAGTACACTTTTTTTAGGGAAAGAGAAGTCACCATAAAGGGTTTTACCGCTAACAGTAACTCCATCACAGGTAACTTGTAAAATACCATCTCCTACCTTTGCCTCTAATAAGTTTTGAGCAATCATACCAGAGCAAGGAACACCCACAACATAAACTCTGTCACGGTTAATTCTGTGCTCTTTTAACAATTGTGTAAAACTGTAAGTATCACAAGGCTTTAAGAAAACGAGAGTTACACCCTCTTGTAGCTTTAGCTTAATCAAGTATTTTGATAAGTTAGCAGCAGAAAAACAATTGTAGATAAAATTAGTATCTAACTCTTCAGCTTTATCAAAAACCCCTGGAGTAAGATCATAACCAAATTCACCTTTTTTCCAGCCAAGGACGCGATTAACTTTGCCCTCTTTGAAAAGTTCTTTTGCTCTTTTAATTAATTGCTCTTGCATCTTAAATCCTCCAGTCTCTTGTTTTCACCAAGCTTTTGTACGGTGGAACAAAAATCACGCATAGTTGCAGCAAATTTAGCACCTTCTGCAGCAGATACCCATTCCACACGAGTTCGAGCTTTTTCAATTCCCAGATAATCTAACATGGAGAATAATAGTGTCATTCTACGTCTTGCAAAATAGTTACCGCTTGTATAGTGGCAATCTCCTGGGTGGCAACCACACATAATTACACCATCAGCCCCTCTTTGAAAGGCACGTAAAATAAATAGTGGGTTAACACGGCAAGAACAAGGCACTCTAATAATCTTTACATCTGCAGGGTAATCTAAACGATTAGTCCCTGCTAAATCTGCACCTGCATAAGAACACCAGTTACAGCAAAATGCAACAATTTTGGGTCTAAATTCAGTTTTTTCTACATCTTGCATATTGCATCTACCTCCGCAAAAATCTCTTTAGTTGAAAAGCCTTTCAAATCCATAGCACCGGAAGGACAAGTGACTGTACAAGCACCACAGCCTTGACAGACTGCAGAGTTGACTTGTGCAACACGTCTAATCTGTGTTGTGCGGTCAGGCATTCTAAATTCTTTTTCAACATAAGTAATTGCACCATATGGACATACTTTTTCACATTGAGAACAACCATTACACATCCACTCATCAGAGGAAGCAACACAAGGATTTCCCTTTAAAGAGGACTTAACTAATAGGCCAATAACCTTAGCCGCCGCAGCTGATGCTTGTGCAACAGTTTCAGGAATATCTTTTGGACCTTGGCAAGCACCTGCTAAGAAAATACCTGCAGTTGGGCTTTCAACGGGTCGAAGTTTTGGGTGAGCTTCAGTAAAGAAGTCATTAGTATCCATACTAGCTGTTAGCATAGTTGCAAGTGGACGAGCAGATTTATCTGGCTCGATAGCAGCTGCAAGTACTACCATATCAGCATCAATATGTAATTGCTTGTTATCTAAAAGATCGCTTGCTTGAACTTCAATCGTACCATCTGCTTTAGGAATAACCTTACCAACCGCACCCTTAATATAATGGACTCCATATTGCTCTACCGCACGGCGATAGAATTCATCAAACCCTTTGCCAGGAGTTCTTACATCAATATAGAATACATAAACTTCAGTATCTGGATATTTTTCACGAGTAAGCATTGCATGCTTTGCTGTATACATACAACAAATCTTAGAGCAATACTCTTTACCACGACAAGTGGTATCACGAGAACCAACACATTGTACAAATACTAAGGTATGAGGATGTTTTCCATCACTTGGGCGAAGGAGAGTTCCACTTGTAGGACCTGCTGCGTTAGTCAATCTTTCAAACTCTAAAGAAGTTACAACATCCTTACATTGAGAGTAAGCATATTCATCAAACTTCTCTAAAGAAATTGGGTTATAACCTGTGGCAACTACAATTGCACCATATTTTTCTTCAAGATAAGAATCTTGTTGTTTATAATCGATAGCACCTGCAGTACAAACCTTTGAACAAATTCCACACTTACCTTTAGTAAGCATCATACAATGATTTGCATCAATTGTTGCAATTTTAGGAACTGCTTGAGCAAAAGGAATATAAACAGCTCCTCTGGTATTAAGGCCAAGGTTAAATTCATTAGGAACTTTCTTCATTGGACACTTTTCAGTACAAAGGCCACAACCTGTACATTTATTAGGATCTACAAATCTTGCTTTCTTCTTAATCTTAACATCGAAGTTACCAACGAAGCCTTTAACCGCTTCTACTTCGCTATAAGCGTAGATGTGAATCTTATCGTTTTGAGCGCAATCGACCATCTTAGGCGTTAAGATACAAGCAGCACAGTCAAGAGTTGGGAAGGTCTTATCGATTTGAGTCATCTTACCACCAATGGTAGGATTCTTTTCAACGATATCAACCTCAAAACCAGCCTCAGCGATATCGAGCGCAGCTTGAATACCTGCAATACCACCACCTATTACTAATGCACGTTTTGCAACTGGAGTCTCTCCAGCAGTTAAAGGTGCATTCAAATGAACCTTTGCAATCGCGGCACGACCCAAAGTGATAGCCTTAAGAGTTGCTTCCTCTCTATCTTTATGAATCCAAGAACATTGCTCTCTAATGTTTGCAACTTCAACCATGAAAGAGTTAAGACCAACAGATTCTGCTGCCTTTCTAAAAGTGGCTTCGTGCATACGAGGAGAACAAGAACAGATAACTGCTCCAGTTAACCCTTTTTCTTTAATTGCATCTTTTATCAAGTTCTGTCCAGATTCACTGCACATATATTGATAATCTTGACTTACTACAACACCTGGCTCTAAGGCGAGAGTGCTAGCAACCTTTTCTACATCAACTGTGGCTGCAATGTTAGTACCACAATGACAAACAAAAACACCAATTCTCTGCATTCTCTTACCTACTTATTATATTTACGCATAGCACTAACAAGGAGTTGTTGAGGCATATCTTCTTCCACTTTTTCAGCCATAGCTTTAGGTGTTAGGTGAGTCCCACCTTGTTCACGTTCTACTAATAATCTAATAGCTTCAACGAGTTTTCCAGGTTCTACTTGTCTAGGACAACGTTCCACACAAGCAAAACAAGATAAACAACGATAAAGTGATTTAGATTCCATCAAACGTTTAATATCGCCCTTTTCAACCATAGAAACAAATTGATGTGGGTGATATTCCATCTGATCATAACTTGGGCAAGTGGCAGAACATTTACCACATTTCATGCATTTAAGTACATTTACGCCGGAAATTCTTTGAATCTCCTCTTTTAAATCTTTTTCTTCACTCATACCGTTTCCTCCAGTTCACAAAGGCCTAAGGCATAGGCAAGAATTTCAGTAAAGTAAATTACAGGAAGCTTAGTTTGGTCTTTTGCTAAATTGTATTGGCAAAGAGGACAAGCTGTAACTAACATAGTGGCACCAAACTCTTGTGCATTAGTAACAATCTTAGTCTTTTTAGCCTCAACTATGGCTTTATCTTCAAGCATGGTATAAGCCCCACAACATTCGTTACGAAGGGAGTATACAACTGGAGTTGCACCAAGGGCGGTGATAAAATCTTCCAAAATCTTAGGATTTTCAGGATCATCAAATTTCATAACACCACTAGGACGTAAAAGCAGACAACCATAATAGGCACCAATCTTTTTTCCAGTCAAAGGTCTTACTACTTTGCTTTTAAGCGTTTCAAAACCAACTTTATCTCTCAATACTTCCAAATAATGAACAACTTGAACTTCTCCATTATAAGGCTCATCAAGTTTTAAATAATTGTTAACTTTTGTAGCAATATTCTCATCCGTCTTCATATCCTCATTCACTTGTTTAATAACATTATGACAAGCGGAACAAAGGGTTAACAAAGGTTGTTTGCTATCTCTAGCACTGGCAAGCGCTCTCACGCTGGACAACTTTGTAGCTATCTCATCTTTTGCTAAAGGATAAGTACCGCCACAACATTGCCACTCAGGAATTTCTTCCATTTCAAAACCAAGCGCAGTGCTTGCTAGACGAGCACACTCATCTAGCTTAACTGCCTTGTTTTTAAGAGTAC
>CAYYEN010000111.1:4792-8078 GCA_964470795.1 uncultured Spirochaetaceae bacterium
GGAAAATAACTATATTTCATATTTTCTCCATAGAAATTAAATCATCGCTTCTGGGTGGAATACCTTATCGAACTCTTCTTCCGATAAGAAACCTAATTCCACACAAGCTTGTTTTAAAGAAACATTTTCTTTATAAGCCTTCTTTGCAGTCTTTGCTGAATTCTCATATCCTATATATGGGTTTAAAGCGGTAACTAACATCAAAGAATTGTAAAGGTTGTGATGCATCTTCTCTTTGTTTGCAGTAATTCCTACTGCACATTTATTGTTAAAAGACATAATAGATTCAGATAACAAACGAGCAGATTGTAAGAAGTTGTAAGCTGTAACTGGCATGAATACGTTCAATTCGAAGTTACCTTGGCTCGCAGCAATTCCAATAGTTGCATCGTTGCCCATAACTTGAACTGCTACCATTGTAACTTGTTCACACTGCGTTGGGTTTACCTTACCTGGCATAATTGATGAGCCTGGTTCATTTTCAGGAATGAAAATTTCTCCAAGACCATCTCTAGGACCGGAAGCTAACCATCTAACATCGTTTGCAATTTTAAGCATGTCGGAAGCTAACGCTTTTAAAGCGCCATGAGCAAAAACGATTTCATCTTTGCTTGTTAAAGCATGGAACTTGTTAGGTGCGGTAATAAAGGTTTTTCCAGTCAGGGTGGAAATCGCATTAGCAACTTCTACATCAAAGCCTTTTGGAGCATTTAATCCAGTACCAACAGCAGTACCACCTAGCGCAAGTTCTTTTAAATGAGTGAGGGCTAAGGTAATAAGCTCAACATCACGCTCTAAAGACGCACGCCATCCGCTAATTTCTTGTGAAAAAGAAATAGGAGTTGCATCTTGTAAGTGAGTTCTACCACTCTTAACGATACCTTCATTCTCTTTTTCAAGACGACGGAAGGTGTTGATTAAAACATTTACAGCTGGAATTACCTGATCTTCTAAAGCAAGATAAGCACTAATATGCATTGCTGTTGGGTAAGTATCGTTTGAAGATTGAGACATATTAATATCATCATTAGGATGCAATAACTTTTTACCTGCAATTTCATTACCACGATTAGCAATAACTTCATTAGCATTCATGTTCGATTGAGTACCACTACCTGTTTGCCAAACAACAAGTGGAAAGTGTTCAATTAACTTTAAGGAAATAACTTCATCACATGCTTGAGAAATAGCTGAAAGCTTTTCCTCAGTCATTTTAGCAGGTTTGAGTACATGATTAGCCATTGCTGCTGCTTTTTTCAAGATTCCAAAAGCATGCACAATTTCTTTTGGCATGGTTTCAATACCTACTCCAATTAAAAAGTTCTCATGACTTCTTTCAGTTTGAGCACCCCAATACTTATCTGAAGGTACTTTAACCTCGCCCATGGAATCATGTTCAATTCTATAATCCATTCTTTACTCCTTAAGTAAAATCTAATTGAGAGATAACATCATGTAAACAATCTGCACTATGACGTAATAAAGCAACTTCTTCATCGTTAATAGGCGCTTCAAGCTTACCCTTAACACCATCAGTTCCAACAATTGTCAAAGTACTGAGACAAACGTCAGAGATTCCATATTCACCATTCATCATAGTTGAAACAGATAAAGTGGAATCGATACCAGAGAAGATAGATTTACAAAGGTGAGTTACAGATACTGCAATTGCAAAGAAGGTTGCACCTTTTCTTGCAATAATCTTTCCACCAGATTTTCTAATATATTGTTCAACATCATCATGTACTAAGGTTGGAAGTACACCATGTTTGGTATCTAAACAAGAAGCATATTTATCTATAGGAATATTGGAAATGTTAGCAATTGACCAAGGTACGAAAGAACTGTCCCCATGTTCGCCTAATACATAAGCGTGTACGTTTTGTTGGTTGATGTGATAATACTCAGCAAGGCGAGAACGAAGACGTGCGGTATCAAGTAAAGTACCTGAACCAATTACGTGGTTTTGTGGAAGACCGGAGTACTTAGAAAATTGATAAGTTAAAACATCTACAGGGTTAGCTACTAATAAGTAAATTGCATCTGGAGCATATTTGGTAATTTGTGGAATAACACTCTTCATGATGTTAACATTGGTTTGTGCTAAATCTAATCGTGATTGACCTGGTTTTCTAGCAACTCCTGATGTAATGATTACGATATCTGAGTTAACAGCATCTTCATAGCTACCAGCATAAATATTTACTGGTGCACAAAATGGTGTGCCTTGTCTAATATCCAAAGCTTCACCAAGGGATTTTTCAACATTGATGTCGATCATTACGATCTCTGAGGCCATGCCTTTTACTGTTAATGTATATGCAATTGTTGCACCTACACTTCCTGAGCCAATAATTGTAACTTTATTTTCCATTTTAAGCTCCTTTAATTTCCCAATGCGTCATACAAAGAGAAAAAACTTAATTTAATATTACTCGAATCACATTATATACTGTTTCATTCACAATACATTATAATATTACCATAATTAGGTTTATTTGTTAAGACCAGCAACATATTAAAAAGCATTTTTCCAAAAAAACTTGCTATTTATTAATTACCGGCTTTTCAATAAAAACTCTTAAAAATCCCAATTTTTCACTAATAATGAAAGAAAGATGTCAAATAATATCCGCTATTTCACATTAAAGACACTAACCCCCTTCAAAATAGGTATATAGTAGTTGGGAATTATCTAGTTGGGTACAAAAAAGATGTATAGCTTGAAAAATGCTGTCAAATACTCTTCTAGAGGGAAGAGATAAAGCTACTTTGGTTTGGTATAACTGCACATTAGTTTTATCAGTTACAAGCATAGTGGTATTATAGCACTAAAACAAATAAGCGCAAATAATAAAGTCCTGGGTTATAAAAAAAAGTAGGGACCGAGCTAAACTCAATCCCTATCAACTAAATTGCTGCAAGAAAAAACTATTTCTTATTCTTATGTCGATTCTTTCGAAGTCTTTTCTTTCTCTTGTGAGTCGCAATTTTATGCTTTTTTCTTTTTTTTCCGCAAGGCACTTTGCTGCTCCTTATCCATATGGAATTTTGTAATTACCGGACTATTATCCGTTTTTAAAACTTCTCCGTCAATACCTTTTGACCTATATATTCAAAAAAGTTCTATTTCTTCCCATATTTTTTCTGTAATTCAACCGTTAGAACATGATATAAAACTGCAGATTCAATCGGTTTAGCCAAGTGATTATTCATCCCCACCTCTTTAGATTTCCGAACATCAGCTTGAGAGGCATCTGCAGTTAACGCAATAATTATTATATCT
>CAYYEN010000112.1:0-8044 GCA_964470795.1 uncultured Spirochaetaceae bacterium
AGAACCTCACTTCCAATTGAAAAAACCTATTACAAGAAGTAGAAAATTAGAGGTAGGAGAAATCCTACCTCTACTATTTTAGAAATAAATGGGCTTATTTGTTTTTCCACTTTCGTAAATGGCACAAACCAACTTTTGGGTAATCATAACCTCACTACAAGAGTTCTTTATTTCTCCATTGTTTGAGATTGCCTCATAAAAATGTGTTATCTCTTTCATATGACCCACTCCCCAATATTGCTTAACATTACCGAATTCGAATAGTTCATTTGGATTGCGATCTGCAATACACTCTCTTCCATCGTTATATTTAATGGAAGCTCTTTCCCCTACTAGCTTAGCAATACCTTTTTCACAAAGAATTTCAATTTCTATAGGAGCATCATAGCCATAATAGTTTATTGCAAAGAAGCATGCATTTACTCCGTTTTGGTACTGAATTAACCCTTCAGCGCTGTCATCAACTTGAATTATATTATGACAGCGATTATGTAAAGACGCTTCTACTTTTTTTAACGGACTGTCAACAAACCAGTTGAGTAAATCTAAAGAATGGATAGCTTTGTCAATAACAACACCGCCACCTTCTTTATCCCAAGTGCCCTTCCAGTCGCTCTTGCTATAATACTCATCATCTCTTTTCCAAGTAACCATTACTCTTCCACTGATGATAGCGCCAAGGTTATTAGAAGCAATTGCCTCTTTTATCAAGAGAGAGCCAGGATTGAAACGACTTTGAAAGCTGACCATCAAGCGATGGTTTACCGTCTTTGCAAGGGACTCTAAGCGCAAAGCATCCTCAAGCTGTATTGCAAGAGGCTTTTCACACAACACATCAAGATCATGAGTTAGGGCATATTCAGCCATAACTGGATGTAGGTAATGAGGAGTACAAATATGTATTGCATCCAAAGCCTCTTTATCTATCATTTCTTTGTAATCGAGATAGTATTTACAGCCATACTTTTTAGCTGCTTTTTCTGCTCGATCTGGTTTTATATCACAAACACTTACTAATTCAACATTAGGTTGCTTTAAAATAGAAACTGCATGCATTACGGAAATATTTCCACATCCAATAACTGCTGTTCTAATCTTCTTCATAAACTCACCTCACAATAATTTCAATAAATTCCACACTTCTTCAGTTTTTTAGCGAGCCAAAACTTCTTGAGCTCTAGCACCTTCAAAACTTGAAGTATTAATTTCTTTATCTGTTTGACATACCCAAAGTCCTTCATAATCTCTTTATTTTAATAATCAAATATATAGGATAGTTCTTATAGGGAGAATAAGGTCAATCAATAACAAAAAAGATACACTTTTTAAGTTTATCATAGTGAGTCTCTCATCATCAATTTTTTTATTTGTAATTATTTTCTTGTTTTAGTAATTTAAACAAAAAACTACCAGCTATTAATTGGGTATAAATAATTGGTAGTTAATATACTTTTACTTTTTCCATTTAGACATATCTAAGATACCCATTGTCTTCGATACAATTGTTGTACAAGCAAGGTCTCCGGTAACGTTAAGCGCAGTTCTTCCCATATCGAGAATTGCATCGATACCAAGAATCATTGCATAAGCGGCAGCAATTACAGTACCTGCTTCAACCTTCAAACCGACAGATTCTAATACCATCAATAACATAATTGCACCAGCGCCTGGAACACCCGCAGTTCCAATAGATACTAAAGTTGCAGTTAAGACTATGATACCCATTTGTGATAAAGTTAAAGAATGTCCTGTAGCGGTTATACAAATAAAGGTTGCACAAACCCCTTGGTAAATTGCAGTCCCATCCATGTTAATTGTGGCACCAAGTGGTAAGGCAAAAGAATAAGTTTCTTTAGGAACGCCTAAGTTTTCAGCACTCTTCATGGTAACTGGTAAAGTTCCATAAGAGGAACGTGTTACGAGCCCTGTAATAAAGGTATTTTTTGCATCTTTCCAAAATATAACTGGGCTTAGTTTAAACAATAGTAAGAAGCCCACATAGACAATGAGGATATGAACAAGATAGCCAGAAAAACAAGTTAAGGTTACATAGCCTAACGAGCCAACAACTTTTGCACCTTGTTTTGCAAAGACTTCAGCTATTAAGGCTAATACACCAATTGGGGCATACTGCATAATACCATTAACCAATTTCATCATGACTTCACTAACGCCTTCAAAGAAGGTAAATACCAAATCACCAGCTTTCTTAACTCTCTCATCTTCAGAAATTTTTAAATAGGAGACTCCTATTCCAAACAGAATTGAGAAGAAGATTACAGGTAGTACATCAGCTTTCACGATGGATTCAAAGAAGTTAGTAGGAACAATGTTTAATAGAGTGTTAGAAACACTAAGTTTACTTGCTTCTTTTCCTGCCGCTTCTGCGATAACAAAGCCTGCTAGATCTGCCGAAGGACGAAAGATTACGCCCATCAATAAGCCTACGATTACTGCAAATGCACTAGTTACTAGATAAAAAGCTACTGTTCTTAATCCTAATTTTCCCAGTTTTGCAGGAGAAACCGAAGCGGCTCCTATGATTAAGGTTGAGATAATAATCGGCATTACTATCATCTTTAAAAGTCTAATGAATAAGGAACCAAAGGGAGCTAGCCAAAGAATTTTGTCACCAAAAGCTATTCCCAAGATGGCACCAATGACCATTCCAGCGAGAATTCGATACAACAAATTAATGTTGAAATACCACCCTAAAGGCCCTTTTTTCTTTTTGCTCATATTGTTCTCCTAATTATTAGTATAATTTTATATTACTATTTAATTGAAAAACGCAAAAGAAAAATTTTTAATTATTTTCAAAGCATGGTTTTAATGGTTTGAAGGTGTGGACTCTTTTCCAAATAGTAATCATAGTTGCCTTCATAGATATTAAGCTTACCTTCATCTATTTCAAAGACACGAGTTGCCAAATGCTTTAAAAAGAATCTATCATGGCTAACGATTAATATTGTTCCATCAAAGATTTTTAACGCTTCTAACAACACTTCACGAGTTTGAATATCTAAGTGGTTAGTCGGCTCATCGAGTACCAGAAAGTTGATAGGATTCGATAAAATAGCAGCAAGGACAACCCTACTCTTTTCGCCTCCTGAGAGAACTGAAATCTTCTTTTTAACATCATCTCCGGTAAACTGGAAAGCGCCTAAAATAGCCATAATTTCCCCAATTGTAGCATCCGGACGAGCTAATAGAAGTTCGTCAAAGATAGTGTTATCTGCATTGAGTAAATCTGAAGAATACTGTGAAAAATAGCCAAGTTTTACACTAGCTCCTACATTTACGATGCCATTAGTTGGTTTAAGAGCCCCGGTAACAAGTTTTAATAATGTCGATTTACCCGCACCGTTGATACCTGTTAAGGCAATCTTTTCAAGTCGTCTAACTACTCCTGTGATACCAGAAAAAACATTATTCAAACCGTTATAAGAAAAAGCTACATTGTCAAAAGTAACAACTTGGTCACCACTTCGAGGGCAAGGTACAAATTCAATATTTACTACTTTTTCATCAGGTGGCAATTCAATACGCTCAATCTTTTCCAAGGTCTTAATACGAGACTGTACTAAATTTGCATGGCTCGCCCGAGCGGCAAACTTTGAAATAAAGTCTTCCTCTTTTTTAATCATAGCCTGCTGTCTATTATAGGTTGCAATTAATTGTTCACGCCTGACTTTACACTCTCGAAGGTAGAAATCATAGTCTCCAGAATAGGTAGTAAGTTTACCTGAGGCTAGCTCTACAGTTGTATTACAAATACGAGTCATAAACTCTCTATCGTGACAAGTCATAATTAGAGAGCCCTTAAAGTTTTGAAGCCAAGACTCTAAGAAGATAATAGACTCTAAGTCTAAGTGGTTAGTAGGCTCATCTAAAAGGAGTAAATCTGGGTTTTGTAATAAGATTTTCGCCATAGCTATTCTCATCTTCCAACCACCAGAAAAGTGTTCCACTAATTCTTGCTGTCGGCTATCGCTAAAACCCAAACCTGTTAAAATAGTTGTTGCATTAGTTTCAAGATTATAACCATCATGGTGCATGAATTCAGTTTGTAAGTTGCCATATTCACTCATCTCAGCATCTGTAATAGGATTATCCATATCACACATACGCTCTTCAAGAAATGTTAAACGTTTAGCAATGACTGCTAAAAAGCCAGCACCTTTAACTACTTCTTCCAGAACCGTACCACCTTTCATTTCTCCCACATCTTGAGAAAAATAACCAATGGATAAATTCTTCTTATCACTATTAATAGAGCCAGAGGCTAAGCTTTCTTGACCGGTAATAACTTTAAACAAAGTAGATTTTCCTGCCCCATTAGGGCCTACTAATCCAATTTTGTCCTGGTCTCTAACCAACAAATCTGCATTTCTAAAAATATCTCGACCACCAAAATAACATGTTACCTGTGAAAGCTTAAGCATAAATCCCCCAAGAGGAAATTGACATATTTTAATTTTACTGTCAAGGCAATTTCTAAGAGTTACAAAAATACATTGAACTTTTAATTCTTTTCAACTATAAAAAAGAGTGAGGCCTTAAAATGTTTACAAAATTAAAATTACAAAACGACTTAAAACGATTCAATATATCCTCTACAGAGACGGTACTAATACACTCCTCTTGTAAAAGTGTGGGAGAAATTGAAGGCGGTGCAGATACTCTTCTAGATCTATTATCTGAGTATTTTGAACCAGGGCTATTACTTTTTCCTACCCACACTTGGGATAAAGTAAACAAAGAGAGCACTATCTACTCAGTAAACGATACAGTTTGCTGTACTGGAATTTTGCCTGAACTATTTAGAAAAAGAGAAAATGTAATTCGCTCTGCTCACCCAACGCATTCAGTTGCAGGACTTGGAAAGAGTGTAAAGGAATTTATCAAAGGCGATGAAGAGGCAACTACTCCTTGTCCTCGCTTTGGCTCTTGGGGAAAGCTTATAGATTTTGATGCAACTATTATGTTAATTGGCCTCACGTTTACTCGAAATACCTTTATACATGGTATTGAAGAGTGGAAAGAGATTCCTAATAGAATTAGTGATGATGGTTATCTTGCAACCAGAATCTTAGCTAATGGAGATAAAATAGAGAAGATAATGCATCCACATCTTGGTCACCCTTCTGAAAACTTTGATAGAATCCTACCTCAAGCAATTGAGGCTAACATTGTTAAAAAGCAAACGCTTGGTAACAGTGAAGTACTCTACTTCAAAGCCCAAGCGCTATATGAATTTGTAAATAAAATACTAGAAGTTAACCCTCTAATATTCGATTAATCCTTCGGTTTTCTGTTAAAGAGAGGGTGGAATCAAAATCAAGGGCAGATAAGTTTTGTTCTAATTGCTCTCTGTTTCGAGCTCCAATTATTACAGAGGTGATATTATCTTGAGAAAGAATATAGGCCAAGGCTAACTGGCTCAGCTTCATTCCTTTATCTTTAGCAACCTCGTTTAAAGCATTAAGTTTAGCAACCAACTCAGGCGTAATACTATCATGTTTTAAAAACTTATCTTTATTAGCTCGTGAGTCTTGGGGTATTTCACCCTTTAAATACTTATCTGTTAACAAGCCTTGTGCTAAAGGAGAGAAGACAATTCCACTCATCTTAATTTCTTTCATCGCCTTAAATAAATTAAATCGGTTACATCTTTGGTTTAACATATTAAACGGAACTTGGTTTAAGATAGCGTGAATATTGTAAGAGGCTAAATACTCTTGCGCTTTTCGAGCTAGTGGCATTGGATAGTTTGAAAGTGCTACATAAAGTGCTTTACCTGAACTTACAGCTGTTGCTAAGGCTTCCATACTCTCTTCTAGTGGAACAGAGTAATCGGGGCGATGATGGTAAAAGATATCAACATACTCAACCCCCATTCGCTTAAGAGACTGATCGAGGCTCGCTAGTAAATACTTTTTGCTACCACCATCTCCATAAGGACCTGGCCACATATCATATCCCGCTTTAGTGCTAATAACCATTTCATCACGGTGTCCTAACTCTTTTAAAATTGTGCCAAAGTTGGTTTCTGCAGAGCCATAGGGAGGTCCATAATTATTTGCAAGGTCAAAGTGCGTAACACCTTTATCGAAAGCATCAAAAACGACATTCTTTGCTTCCGTTAGATTATCGTAATCACCAAAATTGTGCCAAAAGCCTAAGGAGATTTCAGGTAATTTCAGCCCAGAACCACCACATGTTCTATATTTCATTTTTATTTTTCCTTTTCAATTTGAGTATATGCCTTGGCAAAACTCTCTTTCAAGTAATTTATAAAACGTGGTGAAATATTACCAAAACTAATAAAAGCTTGCTCAAGAGTTTCTGGAGTTTTTAAAGCTGTATCTATCATCTTATGTTTGTCGAGTATATAGTGGGCTGGTTGATTAAAGCGCTTAGCAACTACATCACGCGCTAAATAAAAGTTTTTTAAGTAAATCTTTTGATTCTTTGAAAGCTTCTTCCAGTTTGCCAACTTGGTATAAGGAGGTTTTACCGCATGACGCTCACTCGCCTTCTTCATAAAGAACTTAATCTCGCTAGTTTTACCAGCCTTCTCAACTTCTTCTTCCAAGATAGGTTTTAACAAATGAAGGTATTTTACATCACCAAGTGCATATTCAATTAAGGTAGGTGAAAGCGGACGAATAAGCCAATTGGCTTGTTGGTTCTTTTTCTTATTATTGCCTTCCTTACTTTCAATATTTAAATACTTACTAATTAAATGGGTTAAATTACCATTATC
Organism: uncultured Spirochaetaceae bacterium; assembly: GCA_964470795.1. Lineage (GTDB taxonomy): Bacteria > Spirochaetota > Spirochaetia > Sphaerochaetales > Sphaerochaetaceae > Bullifex. The sequence continues at coordinate 6,770 of CAYYEN010000112.1, forward strand.
TTCTACTAATTGGGCTAATACACGGATATCGAAGATATTTGTTATGTCTAAATCATACGCCTTTCTAACAAGAGCTAAGTCACTTTGGCAGTCAAACCAGAGCTTCATAACTTTCAAATCAAATAACCTTTTTAATCCAAGAGGTGTTATTTTAGGACTTCTTGGGTCAACTATATAATAGTTTTGGCCATCAAACACCTGTATTAAGCACAAATGCTCGCCATAAATATGGAGATTAAACTCCCCTTCAAAGTCTACACTAATAAAGTCACACTTTTCAAATTCCTCAACTTGTTTAATAAGTTCATCATCGCTAAAAATCAATTTATAATTCATGTTTTCAGTCTATCAAATCTAGGGGTATGCAACAATTATGCTAACTGTAATTTTTGCTTTAATTATTCATCAAAATGAATTATTTTATATTCATGATAAAATTACCTTTAAAATCTAAAACAACTAATTATGTTTATCTAATTCTTTTAGCCATTCTCCTTGTTTTAGGAGTTATCGATGCCTTTTCCCCCATTGGAAGAGCTAATCTTTTCTACCTAGTAATCGCTGCCTTAATTGTATTAATTTCCCCATATCTGTTAAAAGCGCTAAAACTGGAGCTTAGTGGTAACACTTACATTGCATGGTGGCTCTTTATAATAGTTTCCTGCTATTTATCAAATCGCTACAACTTATATAAAACCTTCTGGTTTTATGATGTAATTCTTCACACTTTCTCTGGCGTTATTCTAGCTTTCTTCTTCTCAGATCTTCTCTACCCTCTAAATAGCACAAAGAACTATATAAAGGAAACTCCGATAATCATGATTGTTGCTATCTGTTGGCTTTGTGCTATCGCCTCTGCAGGCATTTGGGAAATGAATGAATTTGTTTATGATATCTTCACCCACCAAGATGTTCAAAGAAATCTTTTGCAAGAAAAAGAGCTTATTTCTTCCTCTTGGCAGAATTCTGGCATACTCGATACCATGAATGATATGATCAACGGAACTGTAGGCGGTTTAGTTGGTAGTATTTTCTTATTCTTCAAATATAAAAAAGAAAGGAAGGTGTGTTAAGCCTTCCTTTATGTTGTTTAAATAATTTAACTTATTTATCAGCACCCTTCTTTGCAGGGATAATAAGGTTGAGGAAAATACCAACTAAGGTAGAAAGCGCAACAGAAACCAAGGAGAAGGTTAAATTTTTACCAATTGATAAGGATAACATACCACCACCAATTCCTATTACAAGAATAATGGAGGAACTTGTTAAGTTTCT
>CAYYEN010000113.1:0-7961 GCA_964470795.1 uncultured Spirochaetaceae bacterium
ATTTTTTTGTTCTTTTTCTTTAGCAATATAAAGACACTAGATTAGAGCATTAACATTTTTTAGATAAAAAAGAACGAGAAAAAGCTGAGAGCCTATATTCTAAGTTTATGAAAACATCCATTGTAGATTACATCTCAATGGACTTTCATTTTCAGCTAGTTGCAGCTTTTTTAAGTGAGATAGCCTCTCAATTTGTTAAAAAAGATGAGACAAGTTTAAATACCAAAGCTGAAGTAGTTCAAAAATATATTGAAGAACATATTGAAGAAAAGATATCGAGAGATAGCCTTATAAAAGAGCTAAACTTAAAGCAAGAAGAACTTTCAAAGATTATCAAAAAAAGTGGAAAAACTAATTTTAATGATATGGTAAATCTTGCAAAGATAGAAAAAAGTGAGACTCTATTAAATCACACAGATTTATCTCCTAAAGAGATTTCGGAAAAGCTAGGATTTAAAGATTACCAATATTTTTCCAAACTATTTTTCCACTACATTTTAATATCTCCTAAAGACTATAGAAAATACTATCAAAATGAGAAACTAATCCAAAAGCTTGATAAAAACTAATCCCTCACCAAACAATAGGAGTTTGAGAAGTTGAAGAAAGAAATTCATTACACTTCTTAAAGTGTCCATTTCCTAAAAAACCTCTATAAGCGCTTAAGGGGCTTGGATGTACAGATTCTAATATCAAATGATTATGGTTTGTTATCAAAGCTTTCTTGCTGCGAGCAAAGCTGCCCCAAAGCATGAATACTTTTGGCCTTTCATCAGAACCCAACGCTTTTATCGCGGTATCAGTAAAGATTTCCCAACCTTTATTGAAGTGAGATGCAGCTTTATGGGCCTCAACAGTAAGTGTACTGTTTAAAAGTAGTACCCCTTGTTTTGCCCAACGAGTTAAATCAGTTGACCAAGGGCCTTGTTCAACACCTTCTGCCACTATTTCTGTATGAATATTTCTTAAAGAGGGAGGTTCCGCAACACTTTCGCCTACAGAAAAGGAAAATCCCATTGCTTGCCCTTCTTCATGATATGGGTCTTGCCCCACTATTATAACTTTAGTGTTCTCAAAACTAGTCAATTTAAAGGCATTAAAAATTTCTTCCATTGGAGGATAGATAGTTTTAGTCCTATACTCTTCAACTAGAAAATGTCTTAATTTAAGATAATAGGGTTTTATTTGCTCTTCATCAAATAGAGGCATCCAATCATTATCAAGTTGTATCATAAGACCTCCCCTAGCTCTTTACGGTAGATAAACGTAACTGTTTTTTCCCCATTAAAGTCCATAATACCTTCATAGCTATCGACTACTTTATATCCTTTTGAATCATAAAATTGATAATTACAAGTTGCATCAGTCCAGAGATACAAATATTTTACCCCATTTTCTATGCAATGCCCTTCCACTACATTCAAAAGCTTACTTCCTGCTCCTTTTTGAACAGAGGCAAAGAGCTCTACACAAACGCTATTAGGTGCGAGTTTTTCTCTTACCTTTTCCTGATTGTAATCAAGATATTTCTTATAATCATAAAGATACTTTCGCTCCGTATCGGTTAAAGTTAAAGCCTGCTCTTCAAGATAGTAATTAGCGTTCTCATTTGCTCCTATTTTATCATCAGTTAATATAAAAGCTTTAACCTTATCCTCAGTTAAAAGCGAAAATGATAAGGTATCGCGTGTATAATAGTAACGCACTAAATACTCATAGATTATCTTTTTAGTTTGTTCACTAACACCATCTAATTCAGATCCCCATATCTCATAGGTAATAGAGCTTGCTTCTCTTATATCTTTTTCTTCAAAATTTCTAATCTTTTCCATGCCTTATAATAGCATGTTAAATAAAATTTTCAATCTTAGTAAAATTTGAGTACTTCTTTTTATAAAATCATTTTTCATTCTGGAAGTATCAATATTATCTACAAGCGGCTCATAGTTTTCTGTTAGAATTTAATTTAGCATTTTAGTAAAATATTATAAACAGATTAGAATATACTTCTAACCTGTTTAAATAGATATTATTGCACTATTTGAGAATAAAGGTATTTCCTAAAAAAGAAAGAGCGCAAGACTTTTCATCAAAGCCTACATCTGGAACATCAAATTCTGCAACTTTTGTTGCACCAAAAACTCCGCACAACCATTTTTCTTCATTGCTCTTTACATGGCCTGTAAGAATTGGAACATTTACGCAGGAATTAATATAGTTTAAATTTGGAGAAGGCATAATCCAATTTGCAATTCTTTCTTCTTTGATATCATAAGCAATTGATTTTGCCCAAGAATAGGATAGCTCTATACTAGATTCATTTTTATAGACTAATTTTTTCTCTTCTTCTAAATCAAAGTCATTATAAGAAGCAATTGCAAAACCACCTTCTTTAGTTTCTAAATCAATAGAAGAGCAAATTTTGTGAACTCTAATATGGCAATCCCCTGCAGGAAACAACCATGTGATAATATCTACACCTTTTAGTGGAGACCAACTAGTTTTCAAGTAGTTTTCATGCTTTTCAATAACATTTACTTTTCTTCGTTGAAACCAATACCCATCACCAGTAGAAACGTACAACATGGAATCACAGCCAACTTTTTCAAAATCATAGTTCGAAATTGAAGTAGAAAAACCAAATTGTGCGCTGTAGGCAAACTTTGAATATTTATCAGCAGCATGATTCATTTGATACTCAGGATATTGCCCTGCAGAAAGCATAACAACATCATCACCACTATTTCTGCACATCAAAGTTCCAGGGACCTTCAACAGTGTTACTTTAGGAAGTTTTGGTAAGGGTAATTCCGCACTACTCCAAAACGGATGTTTTTCATCAAGAGCTAATATTAAAAATGTTTTAAAAGCCCAATAAGGAGAGCCTGGAGCATTATATTGTTCAGATATCATGAGATTAGGATAGCGGTAACCTACAGTTAACATTCCATCTCGGTCGAAAATCGGTTGTTGAAACCACCAACGTAAATTTCTCAAAACTATACCTTTCATGACACCCCACGGGAGAACTTCAATATTAGCAAAAGCACATGCTGAGAAAAAGCATACTACTGCGAAACGATACGTTAAACTCCTACCAAAAGGTACAAAAGGACCTTCTTGAGTAAAATAGGTTATATGTTGTTTTGCAAATAGCTGCACCCTTTCTTTGTATTTATTAGCTCTAATAGGGTCTTTATCTTTTCTAAAGGTATAGTAAATTAAAGAATAAAATTGAATTGCAAAAGGATTGTAATTATCAAATGGAACAGCATCTTTGTACCAACCATCATCAACATAAAAACTTTCGACAAGGTTTAAATCCTTTTCAAACATTTCATCATCATAGGGGAGGTTTAATTGCTCAAAAGCTAAATTTACTAATACTCTAAAAAACTTCCAATTGTTATCTGAAAACACTCTATGGTTTACTTTGTTTAACCAATTATAAATATTATTTTTTTGTTCTTGGGAAAAAGTATTCCACAAATTATCTTTATTTAACATAAGGGTTAATGAAATAGCTGCCATTTCGACAATCCGTTGATCTCCATCTCTTACTTCACCCCAATAAAAAGGAGATTCAGGATTAGTACCATTTATCAAACCTGTAAATATTCTATCACTTCCTTCCCATTCAGTTTTTCCAGCAAGTAGGGGACCTATACCCCATAATAAGCGGCTATAGCCCTCAAACAGTCCGACTCTATCACAATAGGTAGTACTTCCGTTATAATTAAAAAGACCCGTATTTCCCATTACTAATTTATCCAAACAAGGATTCAGCATTTGAATTAATGATTCAACCACATCATTTCTAGTTTTCAGTGGATTTTTAGTTATATCTAATGAATAAGTTTTCATATTGCTCCTAATAAATAAGTAGAGGATAGCACCTCTACTCTTAATGTTACCAAAATACTTTTCTATTATTTAAAACTCTATCAAGAGCTTCAATATAAAAATAGTCACCCCAAATATTACATTCATCTACACCTCTATTAAAAGGCTTACCATAAACAGCATGTTTTAAAAGCCCATTAGAATCTAAACCAACAGTTGTATAATTTCTAGCAAGAGATTCTAATATTTTAAGAGCAACAGCTTCATACACTTTTCGATCTTCATCAAGAACAGAAAGATTCTGAGCTAAATCTAAAAGACCACATACCGCTATAGCTGCTGCAGAACTATCTCTTTCTTCATTTCCTTTGGTAAAGATTAAATCCCAATAACAAACATCATCCTCTGGTAATGAATTTATAAAATGATTAGCTAAAGCTTTTGCTTTTTTAAGTAAATTATAATCATTCGTATAATGATAGTTTAGACTTAACCCATAAATACCCCAAGCTTGTCCTCTTGCCCAACAAGATTCATCACTAAAGCCTTGTGCTGTTTTTCCAAAACAAGGTAAACCTGTTTTTACATCAAAAAAATAGGTATGAAAGGTAGTATCATCTTCTCTAATCAAATACTTCACTGAATTATTTAAATGATTAGTAGCAGCTTCTCTGTATTTACCATTTCCTGTCACATCAGCTACCCAAAACAATATTGGAATATTCATCAAACAATCTATAATCATTCTTCCAGATTCTTGAGGATTGTTCATATCGCCCCAAGCTTGAAGAATACCAGCCTTTTCGCAATATCTTTCCATTAGTAAGTCAGCTGCTTGTAACGCAACGTCTCTAGCTTCAGTATTTCCTGTAATCATATATTCAGCTTTAGCAGATAAGATATACAAGAAACCTAAATCATGAGTTGCTGTTTCAATTCTTTGGTCTAAACGATTCTTATAATCAGCTAAAGTTTTTTCAGCAGTATTTTTGAAGACCTTCTTCTTAGAATTTAAATATGCATACCAAAGCATTCCATTATAAAATGAACTAGTCCATTCATTATTTGCAAGCTTCGGATATATGTTATTTACACTAGCAGGAGCTGGGTAACCATCTAAAAATTCCGGAATAATAGATTCAATCTTATTAATAGCCCAATTCATAGCGTCTTGGTAAAAAGATTTATCTAATATTACAGATTCCATAAAGTAATCTTTTTTGTTAATTTTTTCCATTTAAAACTCTCTATAAGGTGATTTTACCTTGTTATTTAATCTTTGAATAAACTTCTTGAACTACAGAGAAAGCTAATTTTCTATGAATTCTATCAGCATCAATAAGCCCTTTACGATTAAATCCTTCTTGATATCTATTTAGTCTACGGACTGCCCTAAAGTCATATAAAATCCAGGGAGTCGTACCTTGAATATACGGACTCTTCAACATTGTTTCATACTGTTTTTTATAAAGTGCAGCCTGATAGTCTTCGCTCCATCTAGTATCTTTAGTTCCTCGGACTCCAAAACGAGCATCAGCACCAAATTCTGTTATGATAACAGGCTTTGAAAGCTTTGTATTATTTAAAATAACTAATAAATCATCAAAGTTAGGTTCATACCAACCATAATATTGGTTATTTCCAATTACATCCAAATAATCCATAAGTCTATCTTCAAGACGTTTTTCTACAGTATTAACTAAGCAGGCTGCTGATACTAATCTTGAATTATCTAATTCTTTTGTTTTTTTTGCCAATTTTGACATAAAAGTTAATCTAGAATTAGTATCTTCATTTTCATTACCTACTGACCAGATGATTACTGATGCTCTATTCTTATCACGATTAATTAACTCAGTTAACTGATTTTCAGCATCTTTATAGGTTAAAGGATTATCAAAATCTATTGCCCAATAAACTGGAATTTCTTCCCATAGTAAGACACCCATTTCATCAGCAATCTGAGCAAAACGACGAGTATGAGGATAGTGAGCAAGACGCAAGAAAACACCATTAAGATCCTTCAAATCTGCTATAGTCTCACGAATTACATCATCATCAGTGCCCTTTCCAAGATCAATATGATCTTCATGAACACAAATACCTTTCAAGAAGATAGGCTCCCCATTTAAAAAAATTTTCATATCTTCAACTTTGATTTCTCTAAATCCCATATTATCACTTACTGAATCATCACCTAAAGTTAAAGAAACTGAATATAATTTGGGATTATTCGGAGACCATAAAACAGGAGATGCTTCTAAGATTACAGTTCCCTTATTATTGGTAAAAGGAATTTCTGCTTTGATTGAAAGTTCTGGTATTTCAAGAATAGCAATACCTGAAGATAGACCATCGACAGTAAAATCTACCGCAATTTTTTTAAAGTTAGTATTTGGAACAAGTCTTACAAACCAATCCTTGATAATAGTTTTTGGTGTTCTAAAGAAGTTAACACTTCTGTAAAGGCCACCATAATTAAACCAATCTGTATTATTCATTGGAACACGACTTTTATCTCGTGAAGCATCAACAAAAACCATAATTTTATTAAAACGCTCTAACAGTCCTGTAGTTTCAACAGTAAATGGAGTAGAACCCCCATCATGCATAGCAACAGGTTTATTATTAATAAAAACATAAGTTCTATATTGAGCACCTTCAAAAGAAATAAAAGTTCTCTCACCATCTTCTTCTGGATAATAAGTAAAAGTTCTGTAATATAACCCCAAATCATCAAAAAGAAATAATTCAGGTTCTGTTAAGTTCCAGCAAGAAGGTACTTGAACTTCCGGCCATACTTCAAAATCAAAATCATATGGAACTTCTCTTCCGTCTGGAGAAAAATGAGTTTCCTTATACCAATTAGCTCGCAAAGCACTTTCATAAGGATCTGCCATAAAAGTCCAATTGCCATCTAAAGATTCTAAATCTCTACCATCAATTGAAACTAATTTTTCAGCACCTACACTGTATTGTTCGTACTGCTGTCTGTAATTTACTACATGAATATCTGCAGTATGATTTCCTGTTTTCTTTTCCATAATCTACCCCTTTATACCAGCGGAAGCAACGCCCTGGATGAAATATTTTTGACAACATAAAAAGATAATCAAAACCGGAATAATAGATATTAAGGCACCAGCCATCTGAGGTCCCCAATAAACATATTGTTCACGAACAAAATCAGTCATTCCCAGTGGTAAAGTCTTCAAATTATCGGAAGTGATATAAATCAAGGGTCCAAAGAAATCATTCCAGAAGAATCTAAAAGAGAATATTAATTGAGTAATCATGACTGAAGTAGATAAGGGAAGAACAATTCTAAAGAAGATACCCCAATCTGTTGCACCATCTATTTTTGCAGCTTCTGAATAGGTTCTTGGAATAGATAAGAAAGCTTGTCTAATTAAGAATGTTCCAAAGGCTGTAAAGGCTCCAAGGAAAACAAGAGCAGCATGAGAATCATACATATTAAAAAATCTAACGATTATAAATTGAGGTATAGTTACAGCTTGAGAAGGAATCATCATTGAAGCCAGATATAGTCCAAAAATAAAATCTCTTCCCTTCCATTCAAGTTTTGAGAATGCATAAGCACCTGTAGTTGCTGTAATCATTTGTACTAAACAAATTATAAAAGTTAATTTAATTGAGTTCCATGTGTACATTGGAAAAGATTCTTTTAACTGTGCAAAATTGCTAGTAATAGGATTATTAGGTATTAATTTAAAAGGAAAATCAAATATTTCACTTTCATTTTTAAAAGCCGATGAAAGCACTATTATTAATGGTGCAAGAACAATAAAAGCAAAAATAAATAATAGAACATTCTTAAGGATTGAGTTAATTTTTTTCTTTGTCTTATACGATATCATATACAACCCACTTTTTTTGTCCATAATTTTGTATTGCTGTTATTGCAAGAACGATTAATAGTAAAACAACAGATTCTGCTGAAGCATAACCAAATCTAAAGTGCATGAAAGCATTTTTATAAATATCAAAAGCTAATACAGTAGTAGATCCTGCAGGACCACCGCCTTGTTGTCCACCTGTCATTACGAATATATAGTCAAAGACTTGGAATCCTCTAATAATTGCTATTATAATTGCAT
>CAYYEN010000114.1:0-7930 GCA_964470795.1 uncultured Spirochaetaceae bacterium
CTGCCTTTATTCTTTGAGCTAAGGATGCGGTAAAATGTTCTTCTTTTTCGATTATACTTTGCGCATTTATAGACCAAGAAAAGAGAATATTCTTTGGAAGGTTAAGATTTAGAAAATCTGTACGGCAAGATTTCGTCTTGAGTTCAATTACTAGATGGGGATGTTTTCTTGCAAAATTTCCAAGGGCAGTAAGAGTTTTAAAATCATCAGAAAACACTAAAGAATCGGATGATTGTCCTGTTCCTATATGCCAGATAGATTCATCAAGGTCTAAACTATCGAGTCTCTCATTTAAGTCATTAGGTACAGTTATTGCCTCACTATTATAAAAAGAAGCTATCGAACAGTAGGCACAACCAAAGGGACAGCCCATAATGGCATCAAGGGTTGTAAGCTTACAGCAACGTGTCTTTTCTCCATCTACAGGGCAAGGACATTTTCCTAGTAGAGTAGAAGGAGATGGTTGTTTTATAATGTCTTTAACCTTTTTCAAAGACCCTAATTCAGGATTAAAATTAGAATAATCTGGTTTTATCCTAAGAGTTTTTAAACAACTTCTAAGTTCTTCCATGAAGACTTTTGCTCTTTGTCCTGTAGAGCATTTATCAATTTTGGCAAAATCGATAGACAGCTCTTCCTTCCACATCCTTAAATCTGCATATGTTTTAATTATTTCAAGTTTCTCGTTTTGTGAGAAATGATAACGTTCAAATAATGAGTTGAGCTCTTGCTTAAGTTCCTGAGAAAAGGAGTTAAATAGTTCTTCTTGGTTATTCATAGGACTTAGTTTAAAACAAATGTTGAAAATAATCCATTTCATTATATAGGCAATGTATTGTATATTAGAAATATGGACTGTAAAGAATTTGCCCATCAAATGCCAGAATCTTCTGGTGTTTATTTGATGAAGGATATAAAAGATGAAGTAATATATGTTGGTAAAGCAAAGAACTTGCGTCGCCGAGTGTCCTCATATTTTTTAACCGGTCGCAATGCTAAAACTGCAGCTTTGGTTGCTAAAATAGACCATATTGAGTTTGTTATAACAGGTAACGAATATGAAGCCTTGGTCTTAGAGAACAATTTAATTAAAAGCTATAATCCTCATTACAATATTTTATTAAAGGATGGAAAAACCTATCCTATGATTAAAATAACTAATGAGAAGTTTCCACGAATTTATAAAACTCGTCGTATCGTTCCTGATGGAGCGCGCTATTATGGTCCCTTTCCGCAAGTTCAAGAATTAGATACTTATCTTGATATGATAAATTCTTCCATGCCAATAAGGCTTTGTACCGGTCCGTTAAAGAAGCGTACAGTACCTTGTTTGTATTATCATATCCATCGTTGTTCAGGGCCTTGTATTGGGCAAGTTAGCGAGGAAGAATATAATAAATATATTCAAGTGGTGGATGGATTTCTCTCTGGTAAGGATGATTCCATCCTCACGGTGCTTGAAAAAGAGATGCTTAAAGCGAGTAAAGAGCTAGATTTTGAAGTAGCTGCAAAAAAGCGTGACTTACTGCAGGCGCTTAAAAAGCTGAGATATAATCAATCGGTGGAAGAAGTTAGTGAGGATAGCCGCGATTACGCTGCAATTGAGATGCGGGGTAATTTGTGCACTGTCTCCTTAATGCAAATGCGTTTTGGTCGTTTAATTGGTAGAGCACTCTACAGAGCAGAAAGTTTAGGTGATGAAACTGAGACCTTACTTTCTTTCCTAGTTCAATATTACAGTGATGGCAAACATTTACCACAAGAACTGTTTGTCTCGCAAGAAGTTGATAAAGAGTTACTTGTTAAGTACTTTAGTGAAGAATTAAAAGTAAAAGTAAGTGTTGAATTTCCACAAGAGGGAAAGCATTATCGTATCTTACGTATGGCAAGTGTTACTGCCGCAAGAGATGTGGAAAAGAGGATGTGTGAAGTCGATAATACTGCAGCGCTTGCTCAACTACAAGAATATTTAGATTTAGAAGTATTGCCTTCTCATATAGAAGGTTATGATATTGCTCAACTTGCAGGAAAATATACTGTTGCGTCTTTAATTGTTTTTAAAGATGGAAATCCTTCAAAATCTGAGTATCGACGCTTTAATATACGCTCTTTAGAAGGAAAAATAGATGATTTTGAATCGATGAGAGAAGCGGTTACAAGGCGTTATACTCGAGTTCTTAATGAAAAACTTGCATTACCTAATTTAGTCCTTGTTGATGGAGGTAAAGGACAAGTTTCTGCAGCTCGCGATATGCTTGATGTATTAGGCTTAACAGAGCTTCCTGTAGTGGGACTTGCTGAAGAGAATGAAGAAATAGTCTTTTCTGATGATAGACCATCCCTTTTGTTAGACCATGCCAACCCAGCGCTTAGAGTTTTAATTGCAATTAGAGATGAGTGTCACCGTTTTGCAACTTCTGCGAACCAAAGAATGCGAAGTAAAGAGGTTTCTTTTGCCCTTCTAGAATCGATCGAAGGGGTAGGAAAAAGTCGTAGCACTAGTATTATGAAACAATATGAATCAGTTGAAAATATCCTTGCACTAAGCCCAGAAGAACTTTCAAAAGGTGCTCATATTCCTATAAAGGTTGCAGAACGAATTATTAATAAACTTAAATTATAGCACTGTTAAAAAGACCGGTATTTAAGGTAGTTTCTTTTCCACCTTTTTTGATAATCAAGGTCATATAATACTCAAGAGCACTAGCAATTAGGTCTGTTTGTAGCGCTTTTAGGACATTGTCAGCATCAAGTAATAACTTGATAGTATTCTTAATTTCCTCACTATTATAGTTCCTGTTTGCCATTCTCATTGCGTCCTTATCTTTCTTCCTATTAAGGGAGGAGAACATAAAGTCATTAGTCTTAATTATCTTTACATTAGAAAGAGCTGTATCAAAACTTTCTCCTGAAGCTATTTCTTCTTTTAAACTTTCTAGCTGGCGAAAGCGCATTAGTAAGGTGCTGACGATGGGAACGGAAGCTTGTTTATTTTCAAGCAGAATAGACTGCAAACAAGCAAGCGTTGAAGCTAAATTCTTTGTAGCAACATATTCAAAAAGGGTGTTGGAATCTTCTTGCTTGGTATGCTGTAAGAAGGAGGAAATTTCATTGCTGGTAACTTTGGTATAACCTTTAGCCTTTAGATAAATTGTCAAGTTTTCTGTACTATGGCGCATATCTTCAGTATTGTTATCGACCATTTCTAAAAGTTCTTCAACACCATCATTTGTAATATAGAGTTCATTTTCCTTAAAGTACTTGATAATCCAATCACGTTTCTGGTTCTCATAGAGTTCATAAAACATTACAACTTGCTTTTTAGTATCTATTAAAGAAAGCACTTTTTGACTCATTGTGAAGGTAGAAGCGGTAAGAGATAAAACAAAGATAGTTACATCATCGGTAGGAGATTTTAAGAATTCCACAAGATCACTATTAGTCTTGCTGTCTTTAGATACATCTTCATAGTGACGAATTATTATAAGACGGTGTGTTGCAAAAAGGGAGGAGTCATATAGAACTCTAATTAAATCATCTTCTTCGGTATCTGCTGGGTAGTAATTATGGATTTCTAAGTCGGGATAAGTTTTAAGTAATTCCTGCTTCTCTTTTTCAAGAAACTCTCTTTTTAATCCTTCTTCCGGTCCTAATAGAAATTTAATTAATTCAGCCATTGTAAATCCTTTTTATCTGAGTAAGAATACCTAAAACTCGATAGCTATAGGTTGTAATAGTACCTAAAGATAAAGAATCTGTTTCTAAATTACAACGAGTTTCTGAAATTTTAACAAATCGCCTTAAGGAAGATTGTATTGTATTATCATCTTCAGAAGGAATTATTAACACTATATCATTGTTTTTAAATTCAGTAGTTGCTTTAATAATGGCAATATCACCAACTTTTATCCCTGCTTCATCCATTGTAGGAACGGTAATTCTTACCGCAAAATAATCATCATCTTCAACTTCTAAAGATGAGATTTTGTATTCCATTGGATAGCTTGGATTTTCTTCTTGTCTTGCGATATTTTGATAAGATAAATATTCATAATTATTGGGTTCATTTTCAAAGAAAGGAATTGAGAATAAGCGGAGGCGAATATCATTAGTATTCGTGATGATTTTTATTGAACGAGCTTGGTTTGGAATAAAAGAAACTACATTTTTATTCGATAAGGCACGAATATGTTTTAACGCAGCGGGTGGAGAAATACACATGCTAGAGGCTAATTCTTCTAAGGTGGGACTATAATCGTTGGTTTTAATAAACTCATTAATGAAATCTAGTATCTGTAATTGCCGTACTGTTAAATATTTTGCCATTAAACTTCCTCAAAATGGTTATCGAATAGTGATTTTATTGCAGTTATCATTGCTTCTTCATCAGGCCCGGAACATTCAACTTCAAGTTGAGAGTTATAAGTAGCGCCTAAGGTAATAACACCCATTATCGATTTCCCATTGATCTTCATATTATCTTTTACAAAAAAGATATCACTTTTAAACTGCTGTGCAGTCTTCACGATTTGCGAAGCGGGACGTGCATGTATTCCCGCTCTAGTTTTTACTGTTAAAGTTTCAGTGAGCATATTCAGTATCCTCATCCATATCTGAGTTATAGTACATTTTTTTAGTAGCTTCACTTTCAAGCCACTGTAAAACACTTTGATCAAATTCTTTAGCAGAATAAATTCCCAATTTCTTAAGTCTCTCATTACGAGCTGCGGTCTCAATTAAAATAGGAACGTTTCTACCAGGGCGAACAGATATTTCAACCTTGGGTACAGTGATACCTAAGAAGGTATCGGTGAGGTTATCACCTACGCGGTCATAATTCTTATCATTATCCCATTCTTCAAGGTGAACTGAAAGTTGAACTTGTTTTTTATCTCTAATAGAGCCAACTCCATAAATAGTAGTGAGGTTGATAATTCCTATTCCTCTTATTTCCATATGGTGGGCAAGCATTGGGTTTTCACCAGAGCCTATTAAATAGGTGTCTGAAATGTTTTTAAGCTTAACGGTATCATCTGAGATTAATCTATGGCCACGCTCTATTAACTCTAAGGCAGTTTCACTCTTACCAACACCACTGTCGCCTGTAATTAAACAACCAATGCCAAAGACCTCAACAAGTACTCCATGAATTGTCTCTGTTTTTGCAAAGACTTCATCAAGTGCTGAGAAGATACGACGTGAAAAATCGAGAGAGTCTAAGGGGGTGATTAAAACAGGAACTGAGACGCTTTCAGCAATCTCTTGAATTTGAGCAGAAGGGGCGGAGTTGTCGCAGAAGATACAACAAGGAATACCAGAGGAGAAAATTCGTTTAACGGTATCGAGTTTATTATCTTTTTCCAAGTCTTTGATGTACATCTGTTCTCCTCGACCAAATAACTGAATCGATTGAGAACTAAATTCGTTGAAGTATCCCGATAACGGGAGACCTGGACGGCTAATCTTGCTGTTCACTATTTTGCGTGACAACCCGGAACGACCTGCTAAGCATTTAAGCTCTAGATAATTGTGATCTTTCAAATCCAAGTCTAATAAATCAAGAATTGTAAAGTCTGCCATAAAAACAGTATACCAAATTGCAAATATAATTGGAATATCAAAATTGTTTACAAAAAAGCAAGAGTATTGTAGCTAAGCCTTTTTAAAAGACCTAGCTACATACCTCTAATTTTGTTGTTTAAAAAGGTCTGCAAGAAGGCTAATAAACTTTTCAAGGCCTAATACGCTACTATCAAGTGAAAGGATATCGTTTTTGCATTGTCCCCATTCACGCCCTGTATAGCGCTTATAGTTAAGCTGTCTTTTAGCATCTTTTTCTTTCAATCGCTCTAAAGGTGTTATCTCACTTTCTCCATATAGGCGAATAATACGCTCAGCTTTAAATTTCGTGCTTGCATGAATAAAACAGTGAAGGCAATCGGTACGGTCTTTTAGAATATAGTCAGCAGAACGTCCCATAATTACACTGGATTCTTTTTTGCGAGTTCTAAAATAACACTGCATTGCATCACATAAAGATAGTCATTTGCGCTCATACCTCCCATTGCATGGCTAAATTGAGTATTGTTAGCAAAGTTCCATTTTGTTTGGTTATATTCATCGTTCTCCTCTATAAAGGAGGGCGCAAAACCAGACTTTTGAGCAGTCTTCTTGATAAGTTCCTTATCGTAGAATGCAATACCAAGTTGGTTTGCAACTTCTTTTGCTATGGTTCTTCCACCGCTTCCAAATTCTCTGCTAATCGTAATAATTTTCATAACATAGCCTCCTTATTTGTTAATGATTTATAAATATGAAATAGAAAGAAAACTGCCACAATAAAGGTGAAAATATCTGCAAAGACCATGAAGTAGAGGACACCATTTAACCCAAAAAAGAGTGGTAACAGTAGAGGAAGTCCAACTCCAAAAACAATTTCTCTTAGTAAAGAAAGGCAAGTAGAGAGCCCGGCTTTTCCAAGAGATTGAGTAAAGATAGTAACTCCTTTATTGAGGCAGGAGAGAATAATCATAGAAAGAAAGATTCTAATACAACGGACAGCAAATTCGGTGTAGTAAACACTCTCCTTTGCAGAGCCAAAGATGCTAATAAGCTGACTGGGAAAAGATTCAAAGATGATGAGTGCAACTAGTCCTACTGTTGCTTCGACAATTAAGAGCTTAGTAAGTAGTTGCTTAACTCTATCATTTCTTCCTGCTCCCATGTTAAAGCCGACAATTGGAATACAACCTGCGGCAAGGCCAATTGAAATGGAAATAACTATTTGGAAGAACTTCATTGCAATTCCAACAACTGCGGTTGGTATTTGGGCATAAATGGGTTGCGAGAAGATGGGATCTAAAGCACCATATTTTTTAATCATATTTAGCACCGCCGCCATCGATAATACCATTGAAATTTGTGACAAAAAACTAGTAGCACCAAGTGGTAGAATCTTAGATAAAAGGTTTACATTAAAGCTAAAACTCTCTTTATTTAATTTTATCGATTTCATTTTAAAAAGATAAATAAAAGCCATAACTGCACCAATAACTTGACCTGCTACTGTTGCAACAGCAGCTCCCATCATACCCCAATGAAAGATAAAAATAAAAATTGGGTCAAGAATTACATTTAAAATAGAGCCTACTAATAAGGAAATCATTGCAAAGCGAGGGCTTCCATCAGAGCGAATGATGGGGTTTAAGGCTTGGCCAAACATGTAAAAAGGAATTCCTATTGCAATATAAGTAAAGTAAACTTTAGCCATTTCAAAGGTCTCTTGGTTTACCGAAGCTCCAAAGGCATTCAGTATCTGTGTTTTAAAGGCGAGGTAAATAAAGCAAATAATAAAGCTTGTTACTACTATGGTGAGAATTGAAGTTCCAATTGCTTTACTTGCTTTTTCTTTGTTTCCTGAGCCTAAAGCTAAACTTGCTAAGGCACAACAACCATCTCCGATCATAGTTGCAAGGGCAAGAGCGATAACGGTAAGTGGAAATACAACAGTGTTTGCGGCGTTTCCGTAAGATCCTAGATAATCTGCATTAGCAATAAAGATTTGGTCCACAATATTGTAGAGGGCAGCGACTAGCAAGGAGATAATGCAAGGTATAGCATATCGCCTCATAAGAGTTCCGATTTTTTCTGTTTCAAGAAAAGAATTAGATTTTTCGTTCATTTTTAAAATATCCTTTTAAAAGGACACAAAAAACACAGACGAAAATCTTGAAGTGTTTTTGAGCAAAAAAAAAACACGCGTAAGATTATCAACTGTGTTGTATCAGCAGAAAATGCTTGTATCGTGTCTTTTTACTTATTTAAATAGCATTAATAGCTTAAAAATGCAAGGAAGTAAAAATTATTTTTTAACGAGAAGAATAAACTGATTTTTCTTAAAGCTTATCAACCCTTCTTTTTGCATCAAGCT
>CAYYEN010000115.1:0-7892 GCA_964470795.1 uncultured Spirochaetaceae bacterium
GATTAAATGAATTATAGTATTAGTTAAAATCAATAGCTACAGTATATAGTTCAAGGTGTAGTATTTATGCTATTATAAGAAAAATGCCTTACAGTGAATATACATTATTTGTAAATTCATTCCCAACCAATAGCTATTTTGGTAATGGTGAAGTTTTTAATGGACCACTTTACATTGATGGTAATCTTGGAATCGGACAAGTACCTGGAGCTATTTTTTATGATGATGTTTATTGTACAGGAACAGTTAAATATTATGATGGTGCTACAAAATCTAATTATAAAGGTTTTAAAGGAAACATTACATAGAAATTTGAAAAATTAAATATGCCACAAGATAGAACTAAGTTGGGTCTATCAGATGACATAAACAACGCATATAACATTGATAATATAAAAGACATTGAATTAAACAACAATAAAATAATACTAACTAATAAGAGTAATGTAAAGACAACAATATAGGTTGACAAGTTAATAACACCACTATTATATAAAACAAAGAATGAACCATTAAATATTAAAGGTGTAATAGATAGATAGCTTACTATAGGAACACAAGGTGTTATTAATATAGTTGATAATATATTATATAAAGATATTAAAACAAATAAACAAACCTTATTATATGAACTTGATTAGCAAAGCAATTCAATGTTAGCATTAATGACCACACAAGACATTATAATCCATAAAGACGCTAATAAAGCTACACTTAATACCACATATGACGTGGTGGTATGTGGTAGTTTATTTACAACTAAATCTATTATTGTAAATTAGAAAGACTTTTAGTGGTTAAAGGACGGTAAATTATCATCAAAAAAGATAAGAAAATTTATAGTCTATGGATCACGTACTCAGAATGTAATGGATAACAAGACATATGATCCAACTGGTCAATATGGTTTAGCATAGTCAATATTATATGATCCAAGAATGAAATTTAAGGTACCAATAGGGATGACAGCACCTGAACGTAGTATTAAGATCCTTGACTGGTACCAAGTAAATTCTTTAATTAATTAATTAGGACGTATTAATGTTAAAAACACAACATACACTTTTAAATAAATCATCATGTAATTTATCAGAAATAGAAAACGAATCAGTAGGTTTAGTTGTAACATCACCACCATATCCCATAATAGAAATGTGGGATGAAAGCTTTAAAACACAGTTAAATAAAGATAATTTATCATTAGATCCATATGTATATTTTGAATAGCTTCATAAAATTCTTGATACAGTATGGAATTAGATGTATAGAATTTTAATTCCAGGTGGGATCATGTGTATTAATATAGGTGACACAACAAAGACTATTGATAATAAGTTTTGTCTATACTCTAATCATTCAAGAATTTTAACTCACTGTTTATCATTAGGATTTGATAATTTACCTAATATCATTTGGCGTAAACAAACTAATGCTCCCAACAAGTTTATGGGTTCAGGCATGCTACCCGTTGGAGCTTACGTAACTTTATAGCATGAACATATATTAATCTTTAGGAAGGGTTCAAGACGATTATTTAAAACTGAAGCTGAAAAACAACTAAGAAGGTAGTCTGCTTTTTTCTGGTAGTAGAGAAATACATGGTTTTCAGATTTATGGTAGTTTAAAGGTATAAAACAAACAATAAACATTAAAGGTAGAGATAGAAGTGGTGCTTTTCCATTCGAATTACCATATAGATTAATAAACATGTTTTCAATTAAAGGAGACACTGTAATAGATCCATTTGTTGGTACTGGTTCGACTATATACACAGCAATGTGTTCAGAAAGAAACAGTATCGGTGTTGATATTGATAAAGAGTATATAGAACACATAAAATCAAATATAACTGAGATTACAAATACATTAAACGATTATATAGAAAAAAGAATAATGAATCACATTACGTTTGTTGATCAATATGAATTAAACAAAAATAAATTATTGACAAAGTTTAATAAATATCATGATGTTAAAGTAATATCCTCTCAAGAAACTGATATTCGCATTAATATGGTTGATAATATAAATAAAATCAATGATTTATAGTATCAAGTATAGTATAAAGGCGGTATAAATGTTTAAACTAAACCACAACACATTAAATTTACTTTTAAAAGATAGGACTACATAGAAAAACATAATCTTTGCAACAAATGATTATAAGTAGTTAGACGACAAGTACACAGCAGACAGTGAAATAACAATTGAAAACTTATATTATAATAATGAACGTATAATTATTCCAAGACTATAGAAATCAAAACATGATCAAAAACAACGCACTAAGAAGAAAGCAGAAGTTTTTACACCATCATGGGTTTGTAATTTACAAAACAACTTAATTGATCAGTAGTGGTTTAAAAAAGATAAAGTCTTTAATGTTGCTCATTAGAAATACTGGAACACCATATAGTAGATAATTGAGTTTCCTAAAGATAAAACATGGTCATAGTATGTTGAATCAAGACGTTTATAGATTACGTGTGGTGAAGCACCATACCTGGTAAGTAGATACGACACAGATACAGGTGATTATATAGACTTGAAATCAAGAATAGGTTTATTAGATAGAAAATTAAGAATCATTAATGAGAATGTTGACGATTATATAGAATGGTTCAACTACACTAAGAAAGCCTATCAAAACACATACGGTTTTGAAATACAGGGTGACAATCTATTAATAGCGAGAGAAAATTTATTACATACCTTTATTGACAACATGGTTTATAAATTTGATAGACATCCAACAGATAATGAACTTAATTAGATTATTGATATTATTACATGGAATATTTTTCAAATGGATGGTTTACTATTTATTATACCATATTTTGATGATAATAAAGAACAGGTATATTGTAAAATCAAAGACTGGAAAGAATGTAAAGTTTTAATATATAAGGATTTATATAACAATGAAGTTTAATGTTATAGTAGGTAACCCACCATATCAAAAGAACTTAAATTTACAAGCAAATAAATCATTGAGTAAACAAGTTTTCCCATTCATAATGATAAATTTAATATCATTAAAGCCCGATTATATATCATTGATTACGCCATCGAGATGGTTCACTGCTACAGCACAAGATCAATCATTTATTAAATTACGTAAATTCATGAAAAGTAATAATTCAATTATAAAAATTCATAATTATCCTGATAGTAATTTAGTCTTTACGAATGTTGATATTGCTGGCGGTGTAAATTACTTTCTATATAACAATAGTATTAATACTGTAAATATCACATAGTTTACTGAACACTATATAGATAGTGTAAACACATTGAATAGACCTTTATTTTAGGATGGTTTAGATATCATTTTACCCTTAAATAAACCTATTAATATTTTAAATAAAGTTAAAAATCATGATAAGTTTATTTCAATCAATAAAATAACTTATGGTGCACACACCTTTGGTGTATTCGGTAAACCATCATCTTTAATTAAAATAACATCTAAAGAGTACTTTAAAGACGCCATATAGTTGCGTTGTGCCTATGAACAAATACTATATATTAAAAGATCTCATATCACTAGAAATAAAGAGCTTGTAGATAAGTGGAAGGTATTTACATCAAAAGCTAATGGAGGCGCTGGTCTGTTATCAGACAATAGGCAAGTAGCAATTATTGGAAAAGCTTATATAGGTATACCTAAAACAGCCTGTTCAGATTCATTAATTCCATTAGGATCTTTTGATAATGAAATAGAAGCGATAAACCTACAAAAATACTTGAGTGGGAAATTTCTAAGGTTTATGGTTGGTATTTTAAAAACATCACAAAACATTAATCAAAATGTTTATCGCTTCGTGCCTTTACAAGACTTTACAGGCGCCTCAGATATAGACTGGAGTAAATCGATTAAAGAAATTGATCAACAACTTTATGAAAAGTATGGTTTATCAGAAGATGAAATTGACTACATATAGGGTAAAATAAAATAAATTACAGGTTTTGTAATATGGACGTTATAATATATATAAATAAAAGAAAAGAGGTTACGAAATGAAACTAAATCAAAAAGACAATAATGTTTACTATTACTTGGACGTATACTATAACAACATACCTGTAGTTAAAGTTAAAGATCAAGATGATGAATTTGCTGCCACAGTTGAGTATTTTCAATTACACCAATTACTTAAAGGTGGCTTAGTCGGTTTAAATCATAAACCATGGTTTAAAACTAATAGTGAAACTTTCACTATTAAACTATCAATTAAAGATATATATGTTATTTTTGATAGTGTAGTTGGTAGTGATGGTACTGTAATATTAGATTCAAGTGACTCAAAAATATACCATCACGGTCTTAAAAAATCATATGAATTTACTAAAGATCTTGAACCAGGTAAACATGAAATCAATTTAACAACAGAGCAATTCCATGAACAATGTAAAGTTGCTTTATGGTATATGTTTGATTCAAGAATCAATGAATTTAAATATGATATTGTACTTAAAAAAGTTGGTAGAAAATTTAATTTAATACATGTCAGTGATATCAGTGAACCAGATGTAAATTTAATTAATAATGAAGGTAAAGTACTTGAATTAAACGGTTTAAACCACCGTAATGATAAAATTATCAATAGACTAAGGGGTTTCATTACACCTCGTACAAACCTTGAAGTACACTTTGATAATTGCGGTAAAGCGGTGTACTTGTATAGAAAAGCTGATATAGTTGAATGGCTCGAATGGTTCCCAAACAACCACGCTTTTAATTTTAACAGTTTACTTGATGACATTGGTTCAATTATTGTTAGTATTGTTAAAGTAAACAATAAGTTTTCAATTCAAGCTCGTAACGACGGTCACTTCGGTAAGGACTACACAAGACCTAATGAACCAATAGAATTTAATGATTTAGTTGATTATTTATTCAATGTTGAAATGAAAACGCAAATGTATCATTTACATAGTTGTGATATTTATGGCGACTGGGAATACATTAATCCATATAAATAAAGACTTTAACTTAAATTAATAATGAAGGTGGGTTCAAGTAACCCACTTTTTTTATTTGTTTATTTACAAATATATTATAGGTTTTATAAACTCGATGTTATAATATATGTAAATAAAAGAAAAGAGAGGTTACAAAATGAACACACAAGAAAGACAAACTATACGAGAAGAATGGAATCGAGATTTTAATAGATTTAGAAATTTAATTCTGAATTGTGAACGTCTATATATGTGGCACGGTACTACAGCAGATAATAGTTTAACTTATCAATTACAATATGACGGTAGTACTGAAAGGTTTATATTATCAGTGATATCACGTGTTGATAATGTAAACTCAGTTTTACACCAGATCTTGGTAGATGATAGATTACTAAGAGATATATATACTTATCAGAGATTTTTAAATACAGGAAGACTCATTGATTATCGATATCGAATAGCGATAGGTGATCACATTGAAACACCTGTACATATAACAAATAGTGAAAGATCAAGAACACTCAGAACATTAGAGTGTTTTAGACCAAGTAGAAGATATTTGATTTGGAACAGTAACAATAGTGTAAACACTGTAAGGTTTTTAATATATCGTGATTATCACAATAACTGTTTATTGTTAATATCCCAATTTGCATTATTCGATAATGAAGAAGGTTGGATCTGGATAACTGACAGTTCACAAAACATAAGAGACTTTAATTGGTCACAAAATATCGGAAGATTTAGCGGACTATTAAACAGTATGATGAACTTACAACACATTCTGAATCATGGAAGTTGGCATTCGGTAATCACTGATAGGATTGACTTTATAAGTATGGATGAGTATGATTCAAGGTCTGATGATTATTATTAAAATATATAGTTTAATTTAATTAAAGTGGGTTTAATAAGTAACCCACTTTTTTTATTTGTTTATTTACAAATATATTATAGGTTTTATAAACTCGATGTTATAATATATGTAAATAAAAGAAAAGAGAGGTTACAAAATGTACGTTATACAAGATAATGAAACACTAAAGAACAGAGATTCAATTAAATTATCAGAAGGCACGGTACCTGGTTTAACTAAGTTTGAATTTAAATGTTCATTTGATGAACTTTATATGTTTTTAAACATGAAAGCTTTTGTCACTAATGAATTTTTTAGCGATTCGTTTGGTAAAGTAAAATTTCAATTCACTAAACAAGACAAAACAATTAAAATCAATTCAATTGATTTAGGTGATGAAATCATTGACTTTAAAGGTTTTGAAAAAGAATATGATCAAGATCTATTAGTATCTGATAATGAACCAGATGGTAAGTTTACTTTTCATGAAGTTGATAAATATACATTTTATAAATTGTTCAGTGACCAAGAATGGTACTGGACAAGAAATCCATTGGTATCTGATACTTACACAGTTAAAGGATATTATGTACCAGTTAAATTAGCTGGACATTCACAAATGTTTATTGAATCAGTAGTTAATACAACAGGTTCATTTGAAATCGACGTTAATTTTGAACCTTTAACATCATTTTATAATAATGGTTTAAAAACAAAATAAGAAAAGAGAGGTTATTAAAATGAAAGACAATTTTAAACTAAGAATGAGTCACGATTTAAGTAAAACATACAATATCAGTGGTTTAACTTATAATGATGATAATATCGAATTTGTAATTAGTACTAATTTTAATGAGGTCTATAGTCTGTTAGAATTAGAAACTTGGAGTAGTTTCTATTTAAATAGAAACAAGTACTCAGATAAACTAATATTACATGGTGTTAAACACGGTAATCATTTTAACATTACTAATATCACTGATAACAATGGTAGTGGTTGGTTGTATATGATAGAAGTCATTGACGTTAAGTGTATATCAACCATAGATTATAATATTGAATTATTAAAAGACTTTAACATACCAGAACAAGGTGAATTTACTATTGAATTGAGTGCCTACACACTAAGTGAACTGTTCAGTGATCAAGAATGGTACTGGACTAAAGACGGTCAGACATCATGGTATACAGTTACAGGACATACCAATAGCCCTGATATTCTTGACAATGAGGTTGAAATATGGATTGACAGTGTAACTAATGAATCTAACACTTTTAGACTATATTATGAAGATCTACACCAAGATTCACAAGTACCGTATGATGGTATAATATTTAATGATAAATAAATTTAATATTTATAATAGTTTATAGTAATTAATATATACGTATATTAAAGGGGGTAAATCAAATGACAGTATTTAGAACAAAATATCGTTTAAAAGAAATTAATATTCATGAAACTTCACTTGAAGGTATGTTCGGTAAACATAGTGAAGCTGGCTATATAATTATATCGGCATTCAGAGGAGGTGATGATGTAGCAGACCAACTTAAACAAAACCTACAAGCAAGTAAACAATTAAAATCTGATATCAGATCAACAGGATATTCATTTATACCTGTATGGGGTGGTTTCATTGAAAACGTGAACACACCTGAGGCTAAAACAGTTCGTGAACAAGCATATATTGTTTTTAACTATAAAAAAAGAGACCTACAACCTGATTCAGAAGAATTAAAACAAATAGGTAAAACACTATGTAGAAAGTATAAACAAGAGTCGTTTTTGTATAAACCAGCTGGTATGGCTAATAAAGCTATGTATATTAATGGTAGCGGTTCAATAATAGCTAATTTTAGCACTGCTTCACCAACAGAAGCTGCTGATGAATACTTTACAAGCTTGAATAAATCAAGAAAAAAATCAGGTAATAAAAGATATACTTATCGAGAAGGTAAAGTTTATTTAGCTAAGAGACCTGAAACAGTAGCTGAAGCCTATACGAGACCAGGTGAGATATATTTTAATATTTAATTAAATTTACGAAATTTACGCAACATAAAC
>CAYYEN010000116.1:0-1627 GCA_964470795.1 uncultured Spirochaetaceae bacterium
ACACATGATCAAGAAGTTGCTTTAGCAATTTCTGATAGAATTGCAATTATGAATAAAGAAGGTTCTTTGTGCCAAATTGCAGATCCTGAAACGGTTTATGAAAAACCGATAGATTTGTTTACCTTTAAGTTCTTAGGGGTAGCAAACTGCTTAAAATGCATTCAAAAGAATAATAAGACTTATATAAAAGACGATTCTGTTGAGTTTGAAACGATTGCTCAATCTAAGATGGAACTTGCTAAAAAACCTTATTTTATTGCAGGTTTTAGACCTATGGATGTGGTAGTCTCTCGTGAGGGAGAAGGCTATGAAGTAACAGTTGAGCGCTGTACTTTGCTGGGTAATATTGTTGACTATTCCTTAAAGTTAGGCTCCTCTATTATTAGAGCGGAAGTTCAAACAGAGGAAGCAATTAAAAATAATATTGTGTTTAACAAGGGTGATAAGTGTAAGGTTAACTTTGCCGGAATTCACTGGTTTGAAGATGATGAAAAAGCTGCGGAGGGAGAGGTATGAGTGCAAATATGAAAATTAAAAAGAAATTTGGAGTTGCAGAAATAGTACTTATATTCTCTATTTTAGTATTAGTAGTAGTTGTTGCAGTTCCTGTAATAATGATCTTCTTAACTGCTTTTTTCAAAGATGGACATTTTAACCTTGCAGGTGTTATTGAGGTTATGAAACAAAAAGATACTTATCTTGCGTTAAAGAACTCTTTAATAATTGCCCTGGGTGTTACCATTTGCTCAACTATCATTGGTGTCTTTTTTGCGTGGCTTATCGCTCGAACAGATATCCCTTGCAAAAAGATGTTAAATGCTATGTTTTTAGTTCCTTTCATGCTTCCCTCCTTCATCTGTGCAATGGCGTGGAAAGTATTATTATCCCCACGCTCAGGCTACATCAATAAGCTCTTAATGCAGATGTTTCATTTAAGTGAAGCACCAATAGATATTATGACCATGGGCGGTATTATCGCAATTGAAACGATGTATCTTTTCCCGTTTGTCTTCTTACAAGTTTCTGGCGCTTTAGAAAGAATGGATCCAACTCTTGAAGAAAGTGCTCGTATCAGTGGTGCATCACTTGGAACTATTACACGTAAAATTACGCTTCCTTTAGTTATGCCTTCAATTGTTGCAGGTGCTTTATTAGTTTGCTTATATTCTTTAGCACACTTTGGTGTTCCATCAATTTTAGGAACAGAGCGTGGTATTTATAACATTCCAACAAAGATTTATGAACGTATTTATGCCTCCGGTGGTTCTTATGAAGCAATTAGAGTTGGTACAATCCTTGCAACTATCTTAGTAATTTGTGCAACCTTAATCTTGAAGTTGCAAAACTTAGTACTTAAAAAGGGTAGATTCCAAATCATTGCTGGTAAGAGTATGCGCCCTGTTGTGATGAAGCTAAGAGGATTAAGATGGCCTTTGTTTACCTTCTGTATCATCTATCTATTGTTAACTGTAGTCCTTCCAACCGTTACAATCTTCATGATAGGTGGCTTAAAGACCTATGGTCTTCCATTTATTCCAAAGAACTTTACGATGAGCAACTACTTAGAAATATTCCAGTTAAAGATGACAAGAAATGCAATTTGGAACTCGGTCTATTTGTCTTCCTT
>CAYYEN010000116.1:1637-7869 GCA_964470795.1 uncultured Spirochaetaceae bacterium
GCGTTTGTCACCATGCTTTGTGGTGTAATGATAAGCTATGTTATCGTTAAGATGAAAGTTAAAGGTAAGTTTGTACTTGAATTCTTAGGTGTTTTACCTTATTCCTTGCCAGGTACTGTAATCGCTCTTGGTTGTATCTTAACTTGGTCCGGTAAATTTGGTATCAACTTATATAATACAGCTGGAATTATCTTTGTAGCTTACATTGCACGTTATATGGCGTTCTCTATTAAGTCGAACTCTGCAGCTCTTGAACAAGTATCAGATTCCTTAGAAGAAGCGTCCCGTAGCTGTGGTGCTTCACACTGGCAAACACTGACTAACATTGTTATTCCTTTGATAAGACCTGGTATGATTAACGCCTTCTTCTTAATTTTCTTACCAGCGCTTAGAGAGTTAACTACTTCTGTTTTACTATACGGACCAACTACCAGAACTATCGGTGTTGCAATTTATGCCCTCAATGAAGATGGTGAGACTGTTAGAGCTGCCGCTTTAGCAGGTATTGCATTGATAATCATATTCTTTGGTGAAACTGTAATTAAAGCAGTTTTATCGAAGATGGATAAAACTAAAAGGAAATAGAGTATGACAGCAGTAAAATTAGTTAATGTATCAAAAATATTTGGTAATGTTAAAGCTGTTAACCAGCTTAACTTAGATATTGAGCAAGGTGAATGTTTCTCCTTTTTAGGACCTTCTGGGTGTGGAAAAACTACAACGCTGCGTATGATAGCAGGCTTTGAAAATCTAGATGAAGGAGAGCTTTATTGTGAAGATAAACTATTTTCCTCAAGCTATAAACACTTTTATCTCCCACCTGAAAAGCGTAATTTTGGTATGGTTTTTCAAGCGTTTGCAGTTTGGCCTCATATGACAGTTTATGATAATGTTGCTTTCCCTCTACATTTGAGAAAAGTTCCTAAAGCTGAAATTGAGTCACGGACTCGTATGGCTTTAAAAGCTACAAGTTTGCTTAATGAAGCTGAAAAGTATCCTCAAAAGCTTTCTGGAGGGCAACAACAAAGAATAGCACTTGCAAGAGCTGTTGCTATTAATCCTAAAGTTATGCTTTTAGATGAGCCGTTATCGAACCTTGATCCACACCTTAGAGAAGAGATGCGTTTTGAGATTAAAGAGCTACAAATGAAGTTTGGCTTTACTGTAATTTATGTAACTCACGACCAAGCTGAGGCTATGGCTCTCAGTGATAGAATGCTAGTTATGAAAGAAGGTATTGTTCAACAAATTGCTAAACCTTTAGAAATTTATGACAATCCTGCAAATAAGTTTGTATTCTCTTTTATAGGACTTTCAAACTTCATTCCTGTCTCGGTTAAAAATGGTCAAGCGTTTGTTGATAATGCAACTGATTGTGGAGCAATTAATTGTGAAATCCCCAAAAATCTTGATGGAACTATCAACTACGATATCGCGTGCCGTCCAAGTGAGATCGATTTTACTACCTCTGGAGTTAAAGCTAGAGTTATTAGACGTACTTACTTAGGAGACATTGTCGATTATCTCCTTCGTATTGGCGATGTAGATATTAGAGTTCAAAAACCAAGACGTCAAAGTGTAGTTAAAAAAGATGATACTTGTTATTTAAAATTCAATCGTTTGTTATGGTATGATCGAAATGAAATGACCGCTTCTAAAACTTGATTTTCTCCTTTTTTTGAATCTCCTTTTGTATAAAGAGGAGATTCTTTGTTAGAAATTTTAAAAGGTATGTTTATTTTTTAAATCCTTTGTTATTATAAAAGTATGAGCAAGAAAAAATATTATAAAAATAATAAAGCTAAAGCTAAAGACACAAACAATAAAGAAAAGAAAGTAGTTGCAAATATGCAAACTGGATTTTCAACGCTTAATCAAGTAACAGGTGCACCTGATACCAAACCTTACCATTCTAAACTAGAAGTCTATGAACCAAAAACCTTAGTAGAGCCAAAGAATATTTGTGCAATGTGCAATAAACCAATTGAAAATATTGCAACTGCTTTAGTAGACGCTAATAACAACTATGTTGATTTTGATTGTGTGCTTGAAACCTTAAAGGCTAAAACACCCTTAGCTGCGAACCAAAGTATTTCCTATATTGGTACTGGCAACTTTGCTGTAGTAGAAAAAGATGAAGAGGGGAAATATACCATTATTAATCGCATTTCCTATGAAAAATATGAACAACTCAACAAATTAAGAGATTATATTGAGGAGAATAAGCAGTAATGAGTAAAATTGCCTTGTTTGCAGGAACTTTCGATCCTCCAACTCTTGGTCATATCAACATAATAAATCGCTGCTCAGCATTGTATGAGAAGCTGTATGTTGTTATTGCTCACAATATCAATAAGCAATGTTTGTTTAGTGCTAATGAGCGAAGCGATATGCTTCATAAGTTGCTTAAAGATAACAAGAATATTGAAGTTGTGATATATGAAGGCCTAATAGT
Source organism: uncultured Spirochaetaceae bacterium (assembly GCA_964470795.1). Classification (GTDB taxonomy): domain Bacteria; phylum Spirochaetota; class Spirochaetia; order Sphaerochaetales; family Sphaerochaetaceae; genus Bullifex. The sequence continues at coordinate 4,093 of CAYYEN010000116.1, forward strand.
CAATTTTGCAAAAGAGCATGACGTTTCTGTTATGATTAGAGGCGTTCGTGCTTTAGCTGATTTTTCTTATGAGTTCGAACTCGCAATGACTAACAAGCAACTTTATCCTAAAGTGGAGACTTTGTTTATGCCAACTGATCCCAAGTATTTTCTCGTTCGTTCTTCTCAAATTAAAGAATTAGCGAAATTTGGGGCAGATATCTCAAATATGGTCCCTCAATTAGTAGTAAACAAGATAAATGAGAAGTTAGGCTTCTAATTTATAATTATTTTTTGGTTTTAATTGATTATAAGTTAACAAAATAGTTAAAACTGTTAAAAATAATGATAAAAATTTGGTAATTTTATATTGACAACATTTTAATAATAAGCTTAAATAGCTATGTCATTTCGGAGAGGTTCCCGAGCGGTCAAAGGGGGCAGACTGTAAATCTGTTGGCTCAGCCTTCGAAGGTCCAAATCCTTCTCTCTCCATTAACAGCCTTCTAGTATTTTAGAAGGCTATTTTTTTATCTAAGGATAATAAATGAGCTTCTATAATACTGGATTAAAGTTTAGCTGTAGAGAATGTTGTTATTGTTGTGCAGGAGAGCCTGGGTTTGTTTTCCTTGAAGAAAAAGATGTTAAAGCTATTTCTGACTTTCTAAAAATTGGTGAAAAAGAGTTTATTGCTTGTTATACACGTCCAGTTGTTTATAACAATTATACAACTCTTTCGTTAAAAGAGAAATCTAACAATCGTTGTGTATTTTTAACTTCTAAAGGATGTGCAATATATCCAGTTCGGCCAATCCAATGTAGTACTTATCCGTTTTGGCCTCACTTAATGGAAAGTTTAGACGCTTGGAAGGAAGAAAAAGCTTATTGTCCAGGCCTAGATAGTGGAGAGCTTCATATCAAAGAGGAAATTGAAACGAAATTAAAATTGATGAAAGATAGAATTTTGATTAAATTATAATAAAATCATATAATTAGAGTATAATAGTAAGATAATTGCGTTTTTGGTGTTAGAGAATTTAGGGAGAAGTATTTTGGCAAGATTTTCAGATCATTCTATTCAAGAAATAAAATCAAAAATATCTATTGTTGATATCGTCTCAGATTACCAAAGAGTAATGGAAAAAAATGGAAGATATTGGATCCAATGTCCCTTTCATGGAAATGGCATGGAAAAGACACCTTCTTGTAAACTTGATATAGATAAAGGTACTTTCTATTGCTTTGCTTGCCATGAAGGCGGCTCTATGTTCGATTTTATCATGAAAAGAGAAAGTTGTACTTTTCCAGAAGCGGTTGAAATTCTAGCAAAAAGGGCTGGTGTTCAACTAAAGGAATCGACAGAGTTTGAAAGAAAATCACAAGATGAAGCTAAACTTTTAAAAGAATTAAATTACCGAATTAAAAATACCTTTAAGTTCTTTCTTTATAATGCTCAAGGTGCTCAAGCTTTAGAGTATATTAGAAAAAGAAATATTAGTGATGAAACAATTGCTAAGTTTGAAATAGGATTTGCACATGCTAATCCACAGTGGCTTTATAACTTCTTAACAACAAAACAGAACTATAAAGATGATTTTTTAAAGAAAAGTGGATTCTTTTCATTAAATAAATATCCTTATCCTTTATTTTGTAACCGTTTGATGTTTCCAGTGTTCTCTTGGCAAGGTGATACCTTAGCCTTTGGTGGCAGAGATTTAAGCTTTAGAGAAAATGCTCCAAAGTACTTAAATACACCAGATACTGTTATATATAGCAAGAAACATAATTTGTTTGGTCTTTATCAAAGTTTAGAGACTATGAAGAAAACAGGAGAAGTAACGCTATGTGAAGGTAACTTTGATGTTATAAGTTTACATCAAGCAGGCATTACAAATGCAGTAGCGCCGTTTGGTACAGCTTTCACAGTAGAACAAGCAAAACTACTAACAAGGTATGTTCATACGGTCAATTTGTTATTCGATTCAGATTCTGCTGGACAAGCCGCAACAGCCAAAGCAATTGTGATGCTTCAAGAAATTGGTTTAGATTCAAAAGTTCTAAAATTAGAAGGTTATAAAGACGCTTCTGAGATATTAGAAAAAAAAGGAGCAAATGAGTTAAAAAATTCATTAAATTCAAGCACTACCGGATTTAACTATCTTGTAGAAAACATATTAAATTCGTATAATATACGAACGCCAAAAGGAAAATCTGCTGCTGTTCAAGCATTTAAGCCTTTCTTATTTGCAACTTCTAGTGAAGTTGAGAAGGAAGACTATGTAAAAACCATCTCAGATTATCTTAATGTAGGTGTTGATGAGATATTTCATGATATTGTTAAAGGAGGACGTGAACAGTCGACTTTTGCTACTAATAGTATGACTAATAAAGTTGCAGAAGAGATTAAAGTTAGACAGCTAGCACAAGGTACAATTTCATTAGACTTTTATTGCATGTTGCTTTTAGCAAATAATCGTAATTTATTTCCAAAATATACAAAAAAGATTAAATATAGTGATTTAACTGATGAAGAGGCACAACTCTTATTTTTGGAACTTGAAAATTCAAGACGAAGCGATAGTGGTAAAACAGATGAAATATTTCTTTCTCAAATTACGGATTCACAATTACAATACGACTTAAGATTGTCCTTTGGATTACCTGAATTCAAGACAGAAGATGCAGAAAGCATCATAGATGAGATATTGGACCGTATTAGAAAAAGGAAGCTAGAGTATAGTCGTCGCATAATTTGCAAACAAATACAGCAATTAGAGCAAGAAAACAATGATGGCAATGAAATACAGTTACTGCTTCAAGATAAGCTTGAAATTGATGCAGAATGGGCTGAGGTCAACAAAAGACTCGCAAATAAAAAGGATATAAAATGACGGAAGAAAGCAAGGAAGCAATAATTAAAGAACTTATTATGCTAGGAGCAAAACAAGGCGGTTTTGTCCTAGAGAGTGATTTAAATACAGTTTTAACTGCTATTGAGCTTAGTGAAGATGAAAAAGATAATCTTATTGAAGAGATTTTATCAGAGTTAATGAGTAATAACATTGAATATCATGAAACTGATATTACTGATGAAGTTCCTGATGAAGCTATTTTAGAAGAAGAACTTGCTGAAGAGGTTGAAGAAGATGAAGATGAATTAGTCGCTGAAGAAGAAGAGGCTACACCTAGTGCGCTTTCTGCTTTAGAGTCTGTTGAACCTGAAGTAATAGAACCTGAGAAAAAGAGTGATGATGATAATGATGATGAAGAGGAAGAAGAAGCAGAAGATGATACTGTTTCTTTAAGTGATTGGACTACCGATGATGAATCTTCTGCAAATGATAGCTGTGTTGATATTAACACAATTGGCGAACATTCTGATCATGATAAGCATACTCTGTTAAGTTCAGATCGTGGTGACAATTCCTCAGATGATCCTATCAGACTATATTTACTTGAAATCGGTAGAGAAAACCTTTTAATTGCTGAACAAGAAGTTGAATTATCTAAACAAATGGAAAAGGGCGATGAAGTAATTCGTTCAATTATCCGTGAAAGTGGATTATTAATTTCTTTATATAATAGAATTAGTGCTCAACTTCAAAATAAAATTGATGAAGAAGATAATGAGAACTTAACCGCTGAAGAGATTAAAGATTTAATTACGCACCAAAAGCATTACAACTCTTATTATAAAGAAGGGTTGAAAATTGCCGCAAAACCGCTTAAAGAATATAATGATTTAAAAGAAAAACTATTGCTTGCTGGTGAAGATTCAATGTCTAATGCTGAAGTCGT
>CAYYEN010000117.1:0-7849 GCA_964470795.1 uncultured Spirochaetaceae bacterium
GAAATTTGTTTAGAAAGAGAAAGAATAAAAGCCATAAGAGATATTTGAGTAGCTTTGGGTATTGGCCAGCCAAATTGTATAGTTTATTACGTTAGAGGTTGGTTTTAAAAAAACCATTTAATACAGGTACTTTCTTAAGTTCAACTTTACCTACAAAACCAGCCCATAACCCAGAACCTTCTAGTGCAACACAATCAAGCAACGACTGGTGGTTTGCAAATACAGCTCCACCGCTCATCAGAGATGGAATGTTTTCCTTACCTTGAACATGAAGTCGCATGCCCAAAAAGAACATAATCCAGTGGACAAGGAAGTGTATTAAAACTCTTTTATATTTTTCTGAAGCAACAATAGCACCACTCTTTTTTAAAAGAAAACCAATTGGCACACATAATAAATAATCTACAAGTGCAACAGGTATAATAAAGATTACTGCAAATAAATATTTAATAAATTTCATATCATTATCCTTTTTTTCTAAAGATATTTACCAATTTAGTTAAGAAATTTTGTTTTTTGACAACTGTACTCTTACTATTAGGCACACTGTTGACAATCGGCATTGGCTTTTTAACAGATTCATTTTTCTTAGCAGCAGGAGCTGCCTTCTTAGCACTGCTAGGAGCTGGCTTCTTGGCTGTTGGATTAGTACTCTTTTTAGGAGTAGCAGGAGTTTTTTTAGCTTTAGGTGCTATTCCACCATATTGTGTTTTATAGTATTCCATTCGCTCTTCTAGCGTCAAAGAAGAAAGCTTTGAATAACTTGTAGTCTCTCGACTCTTGCTCTTCTCATTTGGTGTAGAAGTTTGTCTCTTTGCTCTAGGAGCGGAAGAAGTTGTAGTCCTTTTTCCTCCGGTAGACTTTCTTGAACTATTTCTTGAATTAGTAGAAGAAGGACGCTTTCTCGTATTTACTCTAAGTCCTGCACTCTTATCTTCAACAGCTGAAAGTTCACAATCTTCTGCCCAAAGAACTGGTATTTTCATACCAATATAGTTTTCAATTGCCTCTAAGCCATAAATGTATTCTTCACAAGCCAGCGTTATTGCTTTTCCACTCTTTCCAGCTCGAGCTGTTCTGCCAATTCGGTGAACATAGGCTTCAAAGTCTTCTGGAATATCATAGTTAACTACTAACTCCAAATCATCAATTTGAAGACCACGAGCGGCTACATCAGTTGCTACTAAGAAAGTCAAACTTCCATCTTTCATGGCATTTATGGTAGAAATTCTTTCTTTTTGTGCCATATCACCCATTAAATAAGCACTCTTATAACCATTTAAATTAAGGCGTTTGCTTACTTCTACAGTCTTATCTTTCGTGTTTGCAAAGATAAGGCAAGAAGCTGGTTTAATTTTAGCAAGAAGTTGTAATAGCAATTGAAACTTTTCCTCTTTCGTAACGTGAAAAAGTTCTTGTTTAATAGCTTTAACAGTCATTTCTTCCGGATGAACTTCAATTTCTTTAGGTTCATTCATATACTGCCAAGCAAGATTTCGTACATTAGTTGAAAGTGTTGCAGAGAACAACATGGTCTGTCTCTCTTTAACCGTTCGCATACGATTAAACATCTGTTGAATATCAGGATAAAAACCCATATCAAACATACGATCTGCTTCATCTAAGACAACTACATCAAATTCTCTAAAATCTATTTTGTTACTCTTTGCAAAGTCTAGTAAGCGCCCTGGAGTACCTACATAAAGAGAAAGACCAGATTTAAGCTCTTCTGTTTGTTGACCATAGCCAACGCCACCATAAAAGCATCCAATTTTATATTCGGGAAGAAAAGAAGCTAAAAGTCTAGCATCTTCTTCAATTTGTATTGCAAGTTCTCTAGTAGGTGCGACTACTAAAGCACAAGATTTACCTCCACTCTCTTCAAAGCGTTTCAAAATAGTTAACACATAAATTGCGGTCTTACCAGAGCCCGTTTTCGATTGTACCATCACATCTTTTCCTGTTAAGGAAATTGGTAGCACATTAGATTGAACTTCAGTAGGCTCAGTAAAACCAACTTTCTCAATTCCTGCAAGCACTCTATCAGATAGAGGCAGTTCTGTAAATTTCATATATATACCTTAAAAATAAAAATTCGTTTTTAATAGATTAAAGAAAAACTCTTCTTCTGTCTATAAAACTTCCCACTCTCTAACTTTATCTTTTATTTTTAAAGTTATTTCATGTCCTTTAGCAACTTCCTCTCCATCAATTAAAGCTATAGGCATAGCAGCCATACTAGTAGAACTGATAAAAACTTCATCGTAATCGAAAATAGTATCCACACTGACAGCTTCAAACACAATTGTAAGTCCTAATTCTTCAGCCGCTCTCAGTACTGAAATTCTAGTCACACCGGAGAGTACCAGCTCATCGGGTGCGGTAAATAGTACATTATCTTTAATTGCATAGAAATTGCTTCGAGTTCCCTCTAATACTCTTGAAAAACGGTCCACGAGCAACGCTTCAAAAGCATTTTCCTTATGGGCTTCTTCAAGAGCCAAATAGCTAAGTAAAAGGTTACTGGTTTTACAAGTAGGTAAAAATCTTTCACCTTCATATGTAATTACGCTAACACCTTTTTCATAGTAAGAATCATCATAAGTTAGTAAGGGTGTCCAAGTGACAAAGAGTGTGTTTAAAGCACCACCATAAACCAAAATTCTAAGAGTGGCATCAACAAGATTATCTTCTTTAACTAATTTATTAATCCATTCTTCAAGTTCTTCATAACTTACAGCTAGCTTTAAGCCAATTTGAGCGCTGGAAGATGCAAGTCTATTGTAGTGGTCATCTAAATGAACCACCTTATTCCCCACCATTCTGAGTGCTTCATAAACAGAGAAGTTTTGTTGAACTTCTCGACAAGTAATTGGGACTACAGCCTCAACATCTTCAATAACAACACCATTTTTAATAGCATGTTTCATATAATGCCCCTTATTTTGTGTAATCTAAAATTTCTCGAGGCTTGCTACCTTGAGCAGGTCCGACTATTCCCTCATCTTCCATTTGCTCTATATAACGAGCTGCTTTGTTATAGCCAATCTTCATTCTACGTTGTAAATAGGAAGCTGAAGCACATTTTCTTTCATAACAGATTTGCTTAGCTTTTTCATATAGGTCCGCTTCATCATTAAAAAGCCCTTCTTCTGTTATCATATTATCATCATCTGGTTCTATATCTTCAAACAAATCAGGATCAAGATAATCAGGTTCTCCTTGAGTTCTAACATGGGCAACAATTTTCTCAACTTCATTATCAGATAAGAACGCACCTTGGATTCTAGAAACGCCTAACTGAGAAGGATTAAGATAAAGCATATCACCTTTACCTAACAAATCTTCAGCACCTTGCTCATCAAGTATAATTCTACTATTGACTCCAGAAGAAACAGCAAAAGCAATACGCGTTGGTATATTGCTCTTAATAGTACCAGTTATAACATCAGTACTTGGGCGCTGGGTTGCCATAACTACATGAATACCAACAGCTCGGCTCATAGCACAAAGGCGTGCTACTTTGTCTTCAATCTCTTTTCCGGCTGTAGCCATCAAGTCAGCAAACTCATCCATAATGAGAACTATAAAAGGGAACTTTTCAGCGGCAAATTCTCCAGATTGTATTTTCTCATTATAAGCATCAATATTTCTTACCCCGTAAGGTCTCATAACGGTGTAACGACGTTGCATTTCGTCCACTAGCCAATCGAGAGCTTTAATTACCTTCTTTTGTTCTGTAATTACAGGAGTTAATAAGTGCCCTATTCCATTGTAGATTGAAAGTTCTACAATCTTTGGGTCAACCATTATCAGTCTTACTTCTTTAGGACTTTTAGTATAAAGAATAGAACAGATTAAGCTATTAACACAAACAGACTTTCCAGAGCCTGTAGTACCTGCAATTAACAAGTGAGGAGTTTTTGCTACATCTAAGCAAATAGGTTCTCCGGTAATTGTTTTGCCAAGTATCATAGGAACTCTAAACTTCTGGTTTTCTATGCTATAAAGCAATTCTTTAAAACCTACAACTTGTCTTACCTCATTAGCAACCTCAACACCAACTGTTTGCTTTCCAGGAATTTGAGTTAAAATTCTAATAGAACGACCTCTTAAATTTATAGAAAGGTTCTTTTGAATATTATTTAGTTTAGTAACTAAAATACCAGGAGCTAAGCGATATTCAAACATAGTGACAGTAGGTCCAATTGTAATTTGATCAGCTTCTGCTTCGATGTGGAAATCTTTCATGGTCTGCAAAATGATATCTCTTAGAGCAATAGTTTTTTCATCAACTTCTTCTGAGGCAGAAGGATATTCTTTTAAGAAAGAAGTAGAAGGTGGTTCATAATGGAATTTTGCTCGTCGTGCTAAGGCTACCAACCCTTCATTATTACTCTTTAGACCTCCAACACCAGACATGTTATTAACTTGTTCTAAATTGCCAACTTCTGGCTTTTCAACACTCTCTTGAGCCTTAGTAGTTTCCATAATAGGCTCTTGTACTGAAGTTTTATACGAAGGTGTGATAACTGGCTCAATTTTTACCTCTCTAAAAGATGGGATAACTGCAGGCTTTGGTTTTATATCTTCTTTTTGAGCCATACGAGTGGCTTCTTCTAAAGAAGAGGCTACTTCAGGTTCTATCTTCGATTCAAAAGGTTTAGAAGGAAAGTAAGAGACTTGGGTGTTTTCTTCAATCTTTTTAGGCTCGCGTTTTAAAGCCTCAAAAAGTTTATATCGTGGGTGAGATTTTGGTAAAGTTGAAGGTGCAATACTATCTGTAGCTACAGGTTTTACCTCATCACTCTTGTTATCAAAACCAATAATTGGTTTTTGGTTAATTGGTTTTACAGCAACAGGTTTGGTTGCACATTCTTTGGTAACAGACTCAAGTGTTGCTTCTAGCAATCCACCCTTTTTAAAAGTTTGAGGCTTCGACAAGTCTATTTTTTCACTTGGTTGCTCTGTTACTTCATTTTTAATAGTACTAAAAGTATTTAAACCCACCAATGAATCAGGTGGAAGTTTTTCCTTCTTTTTTAATTTAGCTTTATCTTTTTCAAGAGAATCGAGACTAGGCATAGAGGAAAAAGTAGGAAACTCTATCTTTTTATTAGGATCGACTTTCTTTGTAACTATTACTTCAGCCTCTTCCTCTTTTTCAATTTCTTTCTCTTTTTCTCGAGTAGGAACTGCTAAAACATCTTTTTTAGAAGTTTTTTTAGGTTTAACCTTTACACTCTCTTCTGTCTTTTCTTGCATAGGAGGTTCTACAACTAAGTTTTCAGCCTCACGTCTTTTTTCAATTTCTGCTTTTAACTTTAATTTCTTCTTATAATGAGTATTGACACTTTGGACTATTAATAAAAGCAATAGCGCTAATATTAACTCAAGCAATATCAGTACAAATAATAAACTTAGTCTTGTATGAGCAAGCTTGCTCATTATAAAAACTGGTTTTGTGATAGCTAATAATTTATGGACTGCCATTAAAATTGTTAAATAGAAAGCAACTGAATATGGGATAAAAATATAGGATAAAAAGGTTTGCTTTCTACAAACTAGAAACAAAATTCCCAAAACCAAGAACAAAACTGAAAGTGATAAGAGAGCATAAGGCCCTTGTGTTAAGGCAATTGGATTTGCCCACGAAAAGAATTTAGAAAGTGGTAATTTATTCTGTAAAAATATTAATGTAGCAGAACTAACTGCTAATACTATGTTTATAACACCTAAAATTAGTGAAAATTGTCTATTTTTTTTCTTACTCATTATGCCCCTCAATTACGTTTCATCATGCAAAGACATCTTTCCTCATCTAAATAAGGTACCTTGATTGAAATTATTTCAAAATCAAAAGGTAACTCTTTGCAAACTACTAGCTCAGATTTCAAATAGTCCTGTTGTCCTTTATAAGCACAAAAAGTTCCATCTACATCTAAGACTTTATCTACTAGTGTTACGATATCAAATAAAGGATGGAAAGCTCGACAAGTTACAAAATTAAATTTTTTCTCTACCTTTTCCAAATCTTCATTAATTATTGTTACATTCTTTAATCCCGTTCTGGCTATCACATTTGAAAGAAAGTCAGTACGACGTTTCATTCTTTCTATTAAATAAACGTGATGTTCAGGTAGCATTATTGCAAGCAATATTCCAGGGAAACCCGCACCCGAGCCTAAATCAGCAATCGTGTCATTCTCTTTAAGTGATGCTTTAATTAAAGGAAGCGGTGTAAGGCAATCGAGAAAATGACGTACAACTAGCTCATGCTCATCTTCATATTTTACCAATTTATAAACAGGATTAAATATTTTCAGCTCTGAAATAAATAAATCCATCTGCTTTAACTGAGTCTCAGTTGGTGTTAATTCTAAACGTTTCATCGCTCGGTTAAAAACTTCAATCATTATGTTTCCCCTTTAATAAAGCCATCATTACTGCTACATCTGAAACTCTTACCCCACTGATACGAGACATCTGTCCAACTGAAAGAGGTAAAACTTGTTTACATTTTTCTTTTGTTTCAGCAGAGAGTCCCTCGGCGTTAGTGTAATCAAAATCCGCTGGAATAAGCATATTTTCTAATTTAGAAAATCTTGCGACTTCTCTATCTTGACGATCTAGATAACCTGAATATTTTATTTCAATTTCCACTTCGTTGATAATAGCACTTGGGTATTTTGAAAGAGTAGTTTTATCACTTACTATAGAGTCTATTGTAACTTCTGGTTCTCGAAGCAAATCCATACCATTCTTTCCACGAAGTTTAATGGTACGAACTAACTCTTTTAAAGAATCAATTTGTGCAATCTTTTCATTAAGGCGTTCTAATTTCTCATTAGAAACTGCATGTGCATCATATGCTTTTTGAGTAAGACGTAAATCTGCATTATCATGACGTAGAGAAAGTCTATATTCAGCACGGGAAGTAAACATACGATAAGGCTCTTTAGTGCCTTTTGTGACTAAATCATCAATCAACACGCCTGTATAGGCTTCAGTTCTATCAAGAACTAAAGGTTTCTCACCTCTCAGAAGTTGAGCTGCATTTATACCGGCAATTACACCTTGAGCTGCAGCTTCTTCATACCCAGAAGTTCCATTAGTTTGACCAGCAACAAATAGTGATTTTAGTATCTTGCTTTCAAGACTTGAATACAAATCTTGAGGATCAAGATAATCATATTCAACAGCATAAGAGGGCCTCATTATCTCACACTCTCTAAGACCTGGAAGAGTTCTGATAAACTGATGTTGAACTTCTTCAGGAAGAGAAGAGGAAAGCCCATTTAAATACATTTCTTCACTAAACTCGCCCTCTGGCTCTACAAAAATTTGATGACGCTCTCGCTCAGGAAATCTAACAACCTTATCTTCTATGGAGGGGCAATAACGAGGACCTTTACCAACTATTTTTCCACCATATAACGGCGAGCGATGAATATTATCACGAATAATTTGGTGTGTGGTTTCATTTGTCCAAGTTACAAAACAATCGAGTTGAGGTCGCTCTATTTTATCATAGTCGAAACTAAAGGGAAGCATTTGCTCATCCCCAGGTTGCACTTCAAGTTCATCAAAGTTTAGAGAAGAGCGACGTACTCTTGCAGGCGTTCCTGTCTTCATACGTCCTACATGAAAGCCCTTTTCTCTTAGTGCAGTTCCAAGTCCTATTGCAGCCATTTCTCCAAGTCTTCCGCAAGGCGCATCATACTCTCCTATGAAAATTTTACCTTCCATAAAAGTTCCAGTAGTAAGTACAACTACTTTAGCTGAAATCTGCCATCCTCTTTCTGTTACAACACCAATTACTGTACCATTTTGAACGATAAAATCAGTG
>CAYYEN010000118.1:0-7742 GCA_964470795.1 uncultured Spirochaetaceae bacterium
TAGGCTTATTTATTTCTAAACAAGCCTCCACGCTTTAGCGTGTGAGGTTATTGACACATATAGCCTTGTATTGTAGTTTGTGCTTGTGTCTATGTAATATTATGTTTTACTTCATTAACATAAAAACATATAGCCTTGTATAACAGTTGTAGCCACATCAGCTGTTACATCTTGTTTAACTTCATTTACATAAAAAACTGTGTTCCAACCTAATGGATTAAACTATAATTTAAATATATGACCAAACTGTATGTTTGCTATAAAATCTAATGTTACATCAACTCTTATGTAATATCCTGATGTTAAATTAGCTGTTTTTGATTCAATACTAATAATCTTATTTTTTGTTGTAACCATTTTATCTGAGACATCTTTAAGTTCTGATATATAGCTTTTTTGTTGTATTTTATTAAAATTTATTTTGTTATCACTATCACTAATTGAACTATTTAAAATTTTATTTAACTGTTTTTGTAATGTATTTAACTACTTCTTTAACTACTAAGCAGTTTTTTGTTCAACTGGCAACTCTTCGACTCTACCATAATTCTTTTCTTGATTTTTTTTATTGATATCTATTGGTGAACCACCAAATAAAGCCTTGACAATTTGTCCTGATGATTCGTCTCTACCTAATACTATTCTTTCGTATTCAGCTGGGATCTATACTGTATATTTTAACTATTTAACAACACTTTTTGAACCGAAGTTCGGTATTGTGTATGTATTAGATTGAATATAATTTAATCCGTTTAAATTGACCATATAAGTTTTTAGTTTAGCATCTGGTGTATTGTGTATTGTTATCGGTGTAGGTAAAGCTTTATTTACTTCTGCTTGTAATTGATTTAATATAGTTAAAGGTGTAATACCATCAACTGTTTTAAGAATTATTGACAGTAAATAATTTAACTAAAAATAAACATTTCCAAGCCATAATATGTTCTGTTGTTGTTCTTTTAAAAGTTTTTCATATTGTCCATAAAGATCATTAAATCTTTCTGTTATCGCAGCTTGTCTTGTTTTAGTTGAACCATTAAAATTTGTAAGCTCTTTAAATTTAGATTCAATAAAATCATAACCTGTTATTTTAACAAGATTAGGTGTTATTTTGTTATTATTAATATTAGGTTTATAAGAATTATTAAATAATAATATATTAGGATTAGTAGATACAATATCAATATCAACACCACACTATGGTATAAAACCAACTGATGGTAATGGTAGCTAATTAAACAAGTCTTGTGTGGCGGCGTAGGTGTCGGATGTGTTTTCTTTTTGTAACCATGGTAAAATAATTGATACTATAAAATTAAATGTTACGTATCTTTTTGATGATGTTGATGATGTTGATGATATTGCAATTGATTCAGCTGAAGCTGGGTTTAATTTATCGTAGTCAGCTGCTATTTTATTAATAAACGTATTAATGGACGATTGTCTTTTTGTAGCCTATTTCTAATCTATTAGTTTAGCATAATGGGTCATCTGTGATTGACCCTACCCGATTAATGTAACTGAAAGTGTGAATTTATTATCGTCTTGTGATATCTATACCTATGTTACTAATCCTGAGTAATAGTCTATTGTAACTGCGTCTTTAAAATGTTTATGTATAAATGAGTTATCTAAATATGTATTAGTGAAATCATTATTCTGAGTATATTCCTATGATATTGGTGGTAAAATTTTATTTATCTATTTATCTGTATAATAGCCGTATTGAAAAAATATTGATGATGCTGGTACTGAAAAATATTTTTTTACTCTCATGAATTGAACTGGTGTGAAAGTCTATATCTATAGTCTTGCTTTTCTAAATAAAGCATTTTGTCCTTGTGATTCAATTGAGAGACTTTTTATTATTGGTTGTGGACTTAAACCATAATCTTCATCAACCTAATAAAAATCATTAAATTCTCTTTTAAAATGATAATTTGATTCTGAATAGTTAAAAGACGATAATACTGTATCTTTAAGGTTCTAATAATTATTTTGATATCTAACATTAGAATAGGCTATTATAAATGGTATTTTTGAATGAAAATCTGGACTAAATCCATCTTGATCCGATTGACCATTAAAATTATTGTGTTTTGATCTTTTTTCAAGCTACTATTGAACTATACTCGGAAACGTCTGATTAAACAAATTTAAAAACCTCTTTCGGAACGTACAATTTTGTCTAAGGTTGAACCACGATCGAGTCACCCTATAATTTATTTACCATAGCTATGATCCACCATAATTTTGAATCACCTAAATATCTTTTTGCTATTAAATCTAATCTATCACTCTAATTGGGGTAAATCTATATAAAATCAGTTAAATTAATCTATATTTCTGGATATAAAGTAAAATCATAATATTTACCATTGTTTTTTGTATATTTATCGTATCTTGAAATTGACATTTTATTTATACCTTATTGATTAGTCTATCTATATTTATAAATCTATTCTGGTACAACACCATATAAACAAGTAAATTTAATTGAAAACTATGAGAATAAAGGGAACTAAAAAGCATTATCTTCTGGTTCCTGATTCGGATTAACATCTTTCCATAATTTTTTCTACTATAAATTCCATTGAATCTAATCATCCTACCAACTGTTCACTGTACAGGAATCAAAAAAACCATATTGATCCTATATTATACTACCTAATGTAAGTTTATATAGTGGTGCTTGTGGATAATCAAATGTTTTATCACCTATCAACACTGTCTTATAATAAGGTAAACCTGTACGTCTTAAAAAATTTACTTTATTTCTATAAACATCAAGTTTAGCTCTATCAAAACACATGATCATCAGATCAAACTAAACTACACGTTTCGAAACACCCTTATATTGAAACTTTGGATATACACCATTGACATAATCTATCTACTACCATTCATTCTATAATCCTGTGTCGTTTAAATCTGTAATAAAAGCAGGTGTGACCATTAATTCTTTTCTATTAAGATCGTGTATTGAAAATCGGATTACGTCTTGTTTAAAATAATCGGGTACGTTATTATTCTAATGTATAATATCTATATCATTAGTTGTTATTTGAAAAGTATTTGGATCATAAGTTATTTTATGATCTTTACCATCCCACATTGTGGTTGCCCCTCTTGTGGGGGTGTACAGAGATGAACTATATGCGGCTGGTGTTGTTTTTCTACCATCACTATCTAAATAATCCTAATTAGCCCAATCTTGTTTTTTCTTATCATCTTGATATATCTTAACCAACCGTGCTGCTGCTCGAGCTGCTATGACAGCCATATCAACAGCATTAATTTCTGAGACCTATTCATTATGTAATTTATATTGTTTTCTAAGACTTAAGTATCCGTCCCATGTAGTGTTAGCTATTTCAGCCCAATAAACAGGTAATAATAGTTTTGATGTATCTACTCCTGGGATTGATGGTAATGAGAATGGTAACATTCCTTTAAACGATGCTAAAAAAGGTCGTTGTCTTCTAAAACCCTCAGCTCGTTTTAATAAATCAGATTTCTATTTAATGTGAGGTATTAGGGTTGCTTTATAATCATAAACTGTCTATGAATCATTATAGTTTATAGGATGCATAGGTTTAGAATCTTTAGTAATATAAATTAAACCTTTTCTTGAATCATCAACAGCAGCATCATGTGGTGTGTATGGTAATTTATTAGATCTATTTGTTGTTACACTTAATGGTTTAAACTAATTTAAAATTAACTATTGTTTATAATTATAAATATTTATTAAAGGATTTAAACTTGATGGTGTTTTTGGTTTACCATCAACAGGTATATTTATTTGACCTTTAATATTACCACTAAATCCATCATACTATAAGTAATCATCAATTTTATCAGTTACTAATGGTATATGTATTGTACCTTTTTGTGATAAATTAATTGCCGAATCATCTGATGTATACTATTCATTAGTATTGTGATCTTTTTTAGGTGTTAGTGGTTTACCATCAACAGGAATCAGCGACTACTAAAAATCATATGGTTTAATTATAATCTATTTCAATTTAAATTAATACCCTTTATTTATTATACTGGTACAGCACTTTTAACAAGAGCTTTTGATAATACCTATTTGTCAAGTTGTAATGTAATATGTATATCTACTGGACGATTATTAATACCTGATCCTGATGATGAACTGTTCATTGTTTGATTTGATCCTATAATATTTAAATTATCATTTGATGATTTAAATATTACTGTGGATGGTGACTAATGTTGTATAGAATCTGATGTATCACTTGTTTGATTTGTTGTCGGTGTTACTTTTTTTACTTGTTCTTTTTTTACTTGTTCTTTTTGTTTTTTTTGAATAGCTTCTGAAAAGTTCTAAATCAATGATCCTATAACAGGTATACTAATTAATTTATCATAAATCCAATCACCAAGTCCGATTATAAAATCTCTAAATTTTTTAAAAGTATTCATCACACCATCAAAAATATTAGGAGGTAATATTTTTTTTAAGAAAATTTTAAACGTGTTAAATATATTAGACAAGATCTTAAGACCAGAATTTAATACGTCTCTGATAGCGTCCCATAAAGATACTATTAAATTTAAAACAGCATCCATTATTAATTTATTAAAGGATTCAAAGGCTTTGCTTATATTTGCTTTAAAATCACCTCCACTAAAAATTTCCTTTACCATGGCGACCATACCATTAATTATTGTTGTAACATAATCAACAACAGGTTGTATAACCCGTAAATAAAAATTAAAAATTTTAGTTGCTAAATTTCCAACCCATTTGATTATTGCTGTAATACCACCTAATGAGAATGTTAAAAACTTAACAAGATAATCTATAGTAAATCCAATCTAATTCATACTATTGTTTAATGAAATGGTAACTATATCAATTATTGGTTTTAATATTACTAAAACCAAATTTAATAAATTAACTAAAATTTCAATAATGGGCATTAATGGTTTTAATATCGCATCGATTAAAGTTATAGCTAATTTTAATATTGGAGTTAGAAGTGATAAAACTGTTGTTAGTATATTTAAAAGTACTTGTACAATTGGCATTAATGAATTTAAAATCATTGTAACTAAATTTAAAACTGGCGTTAAAATTGGCAATAAAGAGATTAATAAATCACCAACAGCTTTCATTAATGCTGAAAAAATCTACATTATTACAGTAATAATGGGCATTAAAGCTACTAATAATTGATCTAAGATTTTTAATAATACATCTACAGTTGGCATTAGTTGAATAAATAAATTAATAACTACATCTACAATTTGCTATATTAATGTATAAAGCTTATCTATATAAGGCTATAATATAGCCATAACCATATTAATGATTCTTTCAAGAACAGGCATTAAAGATGTGAGTAATACTCCTACAGCATTTAAAAGTTTTTCAGTAACCCTTACAAAAACACCCATAACCTGATTTAAAACTGGGCTTAAAGCATCGACTAACATTTGTATTAAAGATGTCAATTGACCTAAAATTAAACTGAGTGCTTCCATTAAACCTGAAGAAAACAATGTATCAACTAAATCAATCACTAAATCAACTACTGGCATTAATAAATCAAAAGCTAAATTAATTATAGGTTCTAAAGATTGAGCTAATTTTGTTACTAGCTTCTAAAGTCTAGGTAAAGTATTTTGTAATAAATCAAAAATAGGTTCTGTAATTGAAGCAAAAACATCCATTAGTCTTCTTTTTGTACCCTACATCTGAGATTCCAACGGAGCAGCCGCTGTTTTTGGAACCTAAACAAGGTCTTTTGTTATATCTTCAGTTAATTTACCTGTCTACTATAAAGCTTGAGTAAAAGATAAGTTTTCATTTTTCATTGAATTAGCTGCTGTTTTTAACTGCATCGAATCTAAACCAAACATCTACTACATTACACCCATCACATGGCGGTTACCTGTAAGAATCTAATCTTTATACGTATCAAACATCATAGCTATAGCTTGCTATGATTCACCTGAGTTGTGTAATCTTAATACTTCACTAATGTCAAGCTGCTTTCCTGTTAAGGTTTGTAACTTCATTGAGTTTTCAATTGATTTTTGTGTATCATCTAAACCTTTAGCTGTTTGTGCTAAATCATCCATAGACATATTAAGTTTCTTTGAGAATGCTAAACTTCTAATTAAGTGCTTTGTTGTTTTCCCAAAATACCCAACGACGTCAGAACTTAAATTAGCTAGCTATTTCATCATTTTCTATGGTTGGATTTTCATAGCCACCGCTAATTTACCCACAAAAACACCCATCTGCTTAGCAACCTACGACGAAGTCCCCATAACATATTTCATATTCTGAACCATCTAAGCTGTAGTAGTATTACTAACGGCAAAACGTCTTTCCATGGAAAATATATGTTGAGCTGTCTATTTTGTTACGTCTTTTAAGGATCTCATTGTACTGTACAGTGCTGAAGCATTCTAAGAACCTCTCAACTAACCACCAGCAGCACCATATATACTAGCAAAATTAGTACCATCACCACTTAAAGCATTTGCTTGGTCTTGAGCATTCCATAAATTTTCTTGTAATTCAGCCTTTCTTTTTATACCAGCCATAATTATAGAGCCAATCATTAACACTATACCTATTACTGAACTCATAAGAATAGCTTTAGCTGTAGAAGCAATACCCTTAAATAAAACTATAAAGCCTTTTGAAATGGATTTAAAAAATCCACCAAATATTTTCTTCCCTCCTTTGATCATTTTTGAAAAAGCATTTGTGCCACCTTCACTTATGCCATCAAATGCATTTTCAACTTCACCACCAGACATCGAATCTTTTATTGCTTTACCCATAAACCCTTCTGATACAATAGATTTTAAACCTTCTGATATTTTATTAAAATTAAAAGCACTAAAAAACTTTTCAACACCTGGTATAATAATACCAAATTCTTCTAATGATTCAATGAAATTCTGAGTACCTTGTTTTATTTTTTCCATATGTTCAGCTACTTTATCTAGATGTATAGTATATTTTAAGACCTTCTAATTACCAGTATCTTGCAATTTATTCATATCAGACATCAGGTCTATTTGACTCTCTAAGAGGCTAAGCTACTATACCATTGAGGATTTACTGAGCGGGTCTTTTATTTCTTCTACAGTGTTTTTCAATTGATCAAAACTGTAATCAAGCATTTTTAATTCTGATGTAATAGACGAAAAGTCACTTGTACCAAGGCTTTTAAAGTTTTTTCCTAAAGTTATCAAGCTGTCTAACATGGAACCATACACTTCCATAAAAATTCCTTGATGTTTATTTATAGCTTTCTATTGTGCTTTTAAAATTTCTTCCATGTTCATAGATTTAAGCCATGACCTCCCAGCAGAGCCAACTTCTTTATAGCTCTGAGCAACCTTCATAAGATTTTTTGAGAAATCAATTACCTACTAGTTGATTTTACCAATCTTTGCGGACTGGTTTTCCAACTATTGATCCATAAACATCATATCATCAAGCATTAATAGGTTTTTCCCTCCTTAAGAAATTAAAAAAATTACGGTTCCAAAAATAAATTAACTTTAAATCAGCTATTATTAATTATAACATTCATAAAAAAAAACCTGAATTATTTTTTATTATTTTTAAATATTTTTTATTAAATAATTTAAATACTTATATTTTAAATAGTTATATATATTAAATAATTTAAATACTTATATTTTAAATAGTTATATATATTAATTAATTTAAATACTTA
>CAYYEN010000119.1:0-7730 GCA_964470795.1 uncultured Spirochaetaceae bacterium
CTTTTTTCAATATTCGACAAAATATCAAGATTCTCATTTCCAGAACGTGGCGCTATTATCATCCCATCAAAAAGCCCTGCTCTATAAAGCTCTAAAGCTTTTACTTCACTTTCTGCATTATCGAAAGTATTTATTACCATACTTAAGTAACCAACAGTTTGAGCATAATTTTGAATATGATAAATTAAGTTACTAAAAAACCCATTTGGAGTAAAAGGCGCAATGATAGCAATTACATTTGTTTGTTTCGATTTCAAACAAGAAGCAAGTTTATTAGGAACGTAATGTAACTCCTTTGCAACCTTCTCAACATAAGCGCGTTTTTCCGCTGTTACCCTAACAGGACGATTATTCAAGATCTGAGAGACCAAAGAAGGACTTACGCCGGCCTCTTTTGCAATAGTCTTTATTGTTACTCCAGTCATGAATCCCCCTATTTGGATTGAAAAAACGTTTTATCACTTGTAGTTTAACACGAGTTTAGACTTTGTGTTAAAAATATTTCTTTTTTTTCTCATCTCCAATTAGATTGATAACTTTTGAATTAATTGTGCAAAAGTTTTAAAATATTTGTAAAATTAGGGGCTAAAAAATGAACATATCAATTGAAATTACTTCCATTATTAGATAACTTGTTTTCTGTTGGAGATTTTATGCATTATATTTATAAAACAAAAGGCACTTGCTCACAGCAAATTAGCTTTGATATCGATGAAGATAATTTAGTACATAACGTACAATTTGTTGGTGGTTGCAATGGCAACTTAAAAGGAATTGGCTTATTAACAGAGGGTTTAAACAAAGAGGACATTATCAAACGTCTTTCAGGCATTACTTGTGGCTTTAAGAATACAAGTTGTCCAGATCAATTGTGTAAAGCACTACAAAATTTATAAACAATATTTCAAGAAACAAAAAAGCAGGCCGAAACCTGCTTTTTATTTCTTCTAAACAAACTACCATCTGAAGTGGCTGAATGCTTTGTTTGCATCTGCCATGCGGTGTGTATCTTCCTTCTTCTTGAAAGCAGCACCGGTTGAGTTGAAAGCATCATATAACTCATTAGCGAGTTTTTCAGCCATACTCTTACCAGAGCGAGTTCTAGAAGCAGCAATAATCCAACGCATTGCGAGAGCTTCACGACGAGATTCACGAATTTCAGTAGGAACCTGATATGTAGATCCACCAACACGACGAGCTTTAACTTCAACCATAGGTTTAACGTTGTCTAAAGCTTTTGTGAAAACATCGATGGATGGTTCACCAGATTTCTCGCCGATAGCAGTAAGAGCATCGTACATAATCTTTGTAGCGGTGGTCTTCTTACCATCTAACATCATTCTGCGAATAAACTTAGCAATAACGACACTGTTGTACACAGCATCGGGTGTAATTTCCCTAACGGGAGTTTTAGAACCTCTACTCATTCTCGTCCTCCCTTATGCCTTTGGCTTCTTAGCACCGTACTTAGAACGGCTTCTCTTACGATCTGCAACACCAAGAGTATCCTTAGCACCACGGATGATGTGATAACGAACACCAGGAAGGTCTTTTACTCTTCCACCACGGATAAGGACAACTGAGTGTTCCTGCAAATTGTGACCAATACCAGGAATATAAGCAGTAACTTCAATTCCGTTAGAAAGGCGAACACGTGCAACCTTTCTAAGTGCAGAGTTTGGCTTTTTAGGAGTTACTGTCATAACTCTGGTACAAACTCCACGCTTTTGTGGGCATCCATCAAGTGCAGGAGACTTTGTTTTGTTCTTCTGGCTTGAACGACCCATTCTTACAAGCTGATTAATAGTAGGCATCTTACGATACGCTCCTTAATAAATTTGACCCATAGTTTCTCACAAAAACTAGAGCCTATGTTGCTCAAGCAACACTTCTATTTTAAAAACCGTAGTCAGCATGAGATTAGACATGATGCAAGAGCACTCGCCGACAGGCTGGTGCTCCCTTTCTCAATTAGTCATCTAATGATTCGTCAATATCAGAATCACTATCGTCTACTTCTCCTACAGATTTCATATCCGCTAATTCAGCAACGTCAAATTCTTCAGGTTTAGCATTAGCTGCATTTTCAGCTTTTGCCTTATCCATAAGTCTTTGTTGCTCAATCATTGATTCATCTTCAAGATGAATGTCTCGATATTTTCTCATACCGGTTCCGGCAGGGATTAAATGACCGATGATAACATTCTCTTTAAGACCTCTCAACTCATCTTTACTACCAGCAATCGCCGCGTTTGTCAATACCTTTGTGGTTTCTTGGAACGAAGCTGCTGAAATAAATGAGTCAATAGAGAGAGAAGCACGGGTAATACCTAAGAGTAATGGTCTTGCAATAGCAGGTTGACCACCAGCCTTAGTAACACGGTCGTTCTCTTCTAAGAACTTAAATTTATCTACTTGTTGAGATTGAATAAAGGAAGTATCACCTACTTGAACTATTTCAATCTTTCTAAGCATCTGACGAATGATAATACCTAAGTGCTTATCATTGATGTCTACACCTTGCATTCTATAAACCTGCTGAACTTCATCAACCAAGAAGGATTGAAGAGCGTTTTCACCAAGGATATCCAAAATATCATGTGGATCCTTAGCTCCATCGCAAAGAGGCTCAGCTGCAACGACAGTATCACCATCACGAACAAGCAAGTTAGAGTTAGTTGCTACAATATGCTTAAAGGACTTACCAAAAGCATCGGTAACAATAATTTGTCTCTTACCTTTAGTTACAGCACCAATTTCAACGATACCAGAAACTCTTGAAAGTACTGCTGGATCTTTTGGACGACGAGCTTCGAACAACTCACCAACACGAGGAAGACCACCAGTGATATCCTTAGTTTTCTGAGATGCTTTACTGAGTTTAGCCAATACAGTACCAATTGATACCTCTTGACCATCTTCAACTTGAAGATAAGCACCACCAGGAAGACCATAGATAGAAGCACCGTTTACACCCTCGATAATAACACGTGGTTGTAAGTTCTCAAGGCTATGTTCGGTAATCTTATGTTCAACATTACCAGTATCTTCGTTAACTTCATTAGTAAGGGTTGATCCTTCCTTGATATCCTCAAAGTGAATCTTACCTTCAACTTCTGCAATGATTGGCTCACTGAATGGGTCGAACTGAACAATAGATTGGTTTGCAGCTACAATTGAATTTTCTTCAACTAATAACTCTGAACCTGGAGCAACCTTGTGGTTAACTGCCTTACCTACGATGAAATCACGACCAGAGATGGTCATAAAGATACCGTTGAAAGCAGAAGTACAAACAATGCCGTCCTTCTTATATAAGTCAGAACCCTTAGCTACTAGTTCGTCTTGACCAACTAATAACTCATCATATTGACCGGTAACTTCTTGAAGCACACGAGAAATATCGATAAAGCCCTTTCTAGGGAATAACTTTTGTTTATCAGATTTTCTAGTAATTAAGAGACCAGAAATCTTTCCAACAATAACCATGTGATCAAAGCTTAACTTGTTAGCTTCTGTATTAGCAGTAGCTGTACCACCAACGTGGAAGGTTCTCATTGTTAACTGAGTACCTGGCTGGCCAATAGATTGTGCTGCAATTGTTCCAACTGCTTCACCGATTTCTACTGAACGGTTGGTTGCTAAGTTTCTACCATAACACTTACGGCAAACACCATGCTTAGCTTCACAAGTAAGTACTGTTCTGAGGTAAACCTTTTCAATACCAGCTTCTTCAATTTCCTTAGCAACTACTTCATCAATTTCTTGGTTTCTGTAAGCAATTACTTTAGGGTTACCATTAGCATCTCTCAAGAATGGGTGAACGATATCTTCAACAGGACATCTACCAAGAACACGATCTGAAAGGTGTTCAATGATATCATCACCATCTTTAATAGCGCTTCTCCAAATACCGTTGATCGTTTGACAATCATCAATGTTGATAACAACATCTTGTGAAATATCAACGAGACGACGTGTTAAGTAACCAGCTTCAGCGGTCTTTAACGCGGTATCGGTAAGACCCTTACGAGCACCGTTGGTAGAAATAAAGAATTCGATAATAGAAAGTCCTTCTTTGAAGTTAGACTTAATTGGGAATTCAATAATAGCACCAGAAGGTTTAGCCATAAGACCACGCATAGCACCAAGCTGTCTAGTCTGAACTTTAGAACCACGCGCACCGGAATCTGCCATTAAGAATAATGGGTTGAAGCCGTTTTGGCTGACTTTAAGTTCTTCCATCAAGCTATCTGTAAGCTTTTCGTTAGTACCGGACCAAAGCTCAATGATACGGTTGTATCGTTCTTCTTGGGTAATCTGACCAGATTTATATTGGTTAATAATCTTATTCTGCTTCTCGTTTGCATCTGCAACCATCTTAGCCTTTCCAGTAGGAATAATCATATCTGAAAGACCAATAGTAGCACCAAATAGAGTTGCATACTTATAACCAACGTCCTTAATAGAATCCAACAAGTTAATTGCAATAGAAGCCTTATTATCAGCAATTGTTTCACCAATAAACTTCTTGAGTTGCTTATCACCTAAGCAGTAGTTCTGGTAAGGCAAGCCTTTTGGAAGTACTGAGTTGAAAACAATTCTACCAGGAGTAGTATCATACCATGTTTTACCATCTGAAAGTACACGGTTGCCTTTAGCATCAACTATTGTTAAGCCTTTCTTAAATTTATATTTAATCAAAGCATTATAGCTTACAGCCTTAGCATCAATTGCCACTTCAATTTCTTCTACACTGTCGTAATGGTGGCCGGTTCCATGAGCACCACTCATTTCTTTAGTCAAATAGAAGATACCAAGAACCATATCCTGTGCTGGGTATACAATAGGTTTACCGTTAGCAGGGTCAAGTAAGTTGGTAGGTGATAGCATAAGAGTCCAACACTCGAGCTGTGCAGCTTGAGTTAGAGGAACGTGGATAGCCATCTGGTCACCATCGAAGTCAGCGTTGAAAGCGTGACAAACAAGTGGGTGTAACTTTAAAGCTTTACCGTCAACAAGAACTGGTTCGAAAGCCTGGATACCTAAACGGTGCAAGGTTGGTGCACGGTTAAGCATAACTGGATGTTCTCTTACAACTTCATCCAAAATTGCCCAAGCTTCTGCGGTCTCTTGTTCAACAATAGTCTTAGCTTTTTTAACATTAAGAGCTACATCATTTTGAACCAATTTACGCATAATAAAAGGTTTAAACAATTCGAAAGCCATCTTAGCAGGTACACCACATTGATGAAGTCTGAGTTCTGGACCAACAACGATTACAGAACGACCAGAATAGTCAACACTTTTACCTAAGAGGTTTTGTCTGAAACGACCTTGTTTACCTTTAAGCATATCAGAAAGAGACTTCAAAGGACGATTTGAAACGCCTTTTACAACTCTCTTTCTCTTAGAATTATCAAATAAAGCATCTACAGCTTCTTGAAGCATACGCTTCTCGTTTCTGATGATGATATCAGGAGCATGCAAAGCAATAAGACGTTGTAAACGGTTATTTCTATTGATAACTCTTCTATATAAATCATTCAAGTCAGAAGTCGCGAAACGACCACCATCAAGCTGTACCATAGGACGTAAATCTGGTGGGATAACTGGAATAACCGTAAGGATCATCCACTCTGGCTTGTTGCCAGAATCTCTGAAGTCTTCACAAACTCCAATTCTCTTTAAAAGTCTCTTATCCTTAGCACCACGTTCTCTCATTTCGTTACGTAGTTCTTCAGAAAGTGCTTGCAAATCAATAGTTGAGAGTAACTCACGGATAGCTTCTGCACCCATGCCAGCTCTAAAACCATCTTCACCATATTTATCAATAGCTTCTAAGTATTCTTCTTCAGATAAAATTTGTTTTTCTTTTAAATCGGTTTCACCGGTTTCAAGGACAACATATTTTTCATAGTAAAGAACACTCTGCAAATTGTTGCGAGAAATATCCAAAAGTAAGGACATGCGAGAAGGCACGGAACGATAATACCAAATGTGAGAAACTGGAGAAGCTAAGGTAATATGCCCCATTCTCTCTCTTCTTACTTTAGTATTAGTTACTTCAACGCCACAACGCTCACAAATAACGCCTTTATAACGAATAGATTTAAACTTACCGCAATAGCATTCCCATTCCTTGGTAGTACCGAAAATACGTTCGCAGAATAAGCCATCTCTCTCGGGTCGTAAGGTCCTATAGTTTATTGTTTCAGGTTTTTTAACCTCGCCATAAGACCACGCCTCAATTTGCTCAGGAGAAGCAAGCTTAATACGAATACTATCAAAATCTTTTATTTCTTTCATTCCTGTTCCCCCTATTAACCCTTATTTTCTCTATCTGCAATGAGTTTTTCATCTCTTTCAGTTAGAGCTACTTGATGTCCTGTAGAATCATAAACGGCCATATCTAGCGCCAATCCACGAATTTCTTGAACAAGAACATTAAAGGCTTCAGGCATACCTACAGTTTGAGTAGGTTCACCCTTGACGATACTTTCGTAGATTTTGACTCTTCCGTTCATATCATCAGATTTTATTGTTAACAACTCTTGTAAGGTATTTGCAGCACCATAAGCTTCAAGTGCCCAAACTTCCATTTCTCCAAGACGCTGACCACCAAACTGAGCCTTACCACCAAGAGGTTGTTGTGTAACCTTTGAATAAGGACCTGTTGAACGAGCGTGCATCTTATCATCTACTAAGTGGTGTAATTTTAAGTAATAAATATAGCCACAGAATACTGGATTTACAAAGGGTTCACCGGTTTTACCATCATATAAGACAGTCTTACTATTCTTAGGAAGTCCTGCTTCAACCATTTTCTCTTCAATTTGCTCCATAGAAGCAGATTGGAAAACAGGAGAAGAATACCACTCATCAAGTGCAACTGCTGCCCAGCCTAATTGTGTTTCCATCAACTGACCGATGTTCATACGAGAAGGTACACCAAGTGGGTTAAGACAAACATCAAGAGAAGTACCATCAGCCATGTACGGCATATCTTCTTCAGGTAAAATTCTGGATACAACACCCTTATTGCCGTGTCTACCAGCCATCTTATCACCTTGTGTTAACTTTCTCTTTGTAGCAATTAAAACTGTAACAGTTTCTTCTACACCTGGAGGAAGTTCATCTTTATCACTCTTCTTAAGACGTTGAACGTCGATAACAGTACCTTCAGTACCATGAGGTACTTTAAGGGATGAGTCTCTAACTTCTTTTGCTTTTTCACCGAAAATAGAGTTCAACAACTTATACTCTGGGGTTGTATCAGATTCACTCTTTGGAGTTACTTTACCAACAAGGATAGAACCTGGTCTAACATAAGTACCAATTGCAATGATACCATCGCTATCAAGGTATTTTAAAAGTTTATCGCTGGTATTAGGAATATCACGAGTTAACTTTTCCGAACCCAATTTAGTCTCACGGATATCAATTGAGAACTCCTTGATGTGGATAGAAGTATAAATATCCTCTCTAACAACACGTTCACTGATCAATACAGCATCTTCATAGTTGTAACCATTCCAAGGAACGAACCCTACTAAAATGTTTCTACCAAGAGCCAATTCACCGTTTTGAGTTGCAGGACCATCAGCAAGAACACCACCATCTGGTACATGCTGACCACAAGTTACAATAGTCTTTTGGTTCAAACAAGTATCTTGGTTTGTTCTCTGGAACTTCTGGATATCATAAACATCAAGTTTACCTTCAATTTC